>NZ_JBUZNL010000022.1:0-34352 GCF_055326485.1 Georgenia sp. G2120
GGCTCTTCACATTCGAGGGTGTAGTTGGGGTCGGAATCCGCCCGTCTCGAGTAGTGATCGGGCGATGTAATTGGTCAGGTTGCGGAAGCCGAGGGCCGAGCCGCGCAGGTGCTCGAGCCTGCCGTTCATGGCCTCGGTGGGGCCGTTGGACGTGCCGGGCCGGTCGAAGTAGGCGAGCACGTCGGCGGCGCGGCGCTTCAGGGTCCTGCCCAGCTTGCGCAGCTCGGTCAGGGCGGCTGGCACGGTGGAGCTGACGGAGGCGATGAGCTGGGCCATGAGCTGGCGACCATGTGCGCGGTCGGGGACGCGGTAGGCGGCGATCATGCGCTGGTAGACGGCCCAGGCGGCCTCGACCGCTACGTGGGTGTCGCCGTCGAACAGGCCCTCCAGGCGCTGGGACTGCTTCTCGGTGAGCAGGTCGGCGCCGGTGTGCAGGGTCCGGCGGGCGGCGTAGAGCGGATCGCCCTTGCGGCCCCGGTGCCCGCAGGTGTCCTGCTGGACACGGCGCCGGCAGTCATCGAGCGCGTCGCCAGCGAGGCGGACCACGTGAAAAGGATCCATGATGGCGACCGCGTCGGGCAGCTCTTCGGCGGCGGCGGTCTTGAACCCGGTGAAGCCGTCCATCGCGACGATCTCGACCCCGTCGCGCCAGTCCTGCGGCCGGCCCGCGAGCCACTGCTTGAAGGCGTGTTTCGAGCGGCCCTCGACCATGTCCAGCAGCCGGGACGGGCCGGTCCCCTCGCGAACAGCGGTGAGGTCGATGATCACGGTCACGAACCTGTCGCCGCGGCGGGTGTGGCGCCAGACATGCTCGTCGACACCGATGGCGCTGACGCCGTCGAACCGGGTCGGATCATCGATGAGGACGCGGCGTCCTTCGGTCAGGACCGCGGCGTTGGCGGTGTTCCACGAGACCCCCAGCCCCTCGGCGACACGAGCGACACTCAAGTGCTGGCACACGATCCCTTCCAGCGCCCACCGCAACCCGCGGCGGGAGAGCCGAGCGCGCGGCTCGGCCGCGGCGGTCGTGTCCTGACGCCACACGTGCCCGCAGCCCGTGCACCGGTACCGACGCACCCTCACCTCCAGCGTCGTGGGACGCCACCCCAAAGGCTCGTGAGCGAGCTCGCGCGTGACGGTGTCCCGCGCGACGCCCTCGCACCCGCACCGCCGGCACCAGCTGTCCGGTTCGACGACCCTGCAGGCCAGGACCGCCCGACCAGGCTCGATGCGCTGGCCGACGACCTCCAAGCCGAGCTCGTCCAGACGAGCGAACGTGGTCAGATCAGGGCGGGCGAAGGTAGCGTCAGGCACGTCGAGGTCTTCCCGGTGGGTGGCGTGAGAACCCCCATCATCGGAAGACCTCGACCCCTATCTGGACGCTGACACGCCGGCACCTCGCTCACCACCGCGCCAGGCCGTCTACACCCTCAATCCGGAAGAGCCGGTTTTGTGGTCGCATGGCTGCGAGATCGTGTAGGCACACGAAGTGCGGCGTGTTGCTTTGATTCGCAGCGATGGCCGTGGTTGTCTGTGGGCATGTACTTGCGCGAGACGCGGCGGACGAACAAGGACGGCTCGGTCGTGCGCTACCTCCAACTGGCCCACAACGAACGTCACCCCAGGACTGGGGCCTCCACGGCGAAGGTGGTGCACAACTTCGGGCGCGCGGACCAGGTCGACCGCGAGGCCCTGACCCGTCTGGTGTCCTCGATCTCTCGTCTGCTGCCCGCCGAGCCACAGGCCGCGCTCGCTGCGGAGGTGGCCGGCGGCGATGGTGCAGGCGAGGTCGAGGTCGTGGAGTCGCGCCGGATGGGTGGGGCCTGGACCCTGGACCAGATCTGGCAGCGCCTGGGCATCGGCACGGCGATCCGCAAGGCCGCCCGGCACCGCCGGCTCGACGCCGGCGCCGCGGAGCGGGTCGTCTTCGCGCTGGTGGCCCAGCGGGCCCTGGAACCGGGCAGCAAGCTCGCCGCCACCACGTGGGTCGCCGAGCGGGTGGCGATCGAGGACCTGGCCGGCTTCAGCGACGATCGGGCCTACCGGGCGATGGACTTCCTGCTCGACGCACTGGAGGACATCGCGGCCGAGGTCTTCCACTCCGTGGCCACGCTGTTGAACCTGGACCTGGACATCGTGTTCGTCGACACGACCTCGACGTACTTCGAGACCGAGCAGCCCGACGAGCTACCCGAGCTGGCCGAGCCCGCCGGCGACGACGGCCTCACCAGACCGGTGGAGTCCGGCGCCCGCGCGTTCGGGCACTCCAAGGACTTCCGCACCGACCTGCCCCAGGTCGTGATCGCCATGGCCGTGACCCGCGAGGGGATCCCGGTCAAGTGCTGGACCTTCCCGGGCAACGAGCAGGACACCACGATCATCCGCACGATCAAGGACGACCTGGCCGGCTGGAACCTGCACCGCATGGTCTGGGTCGCCGACCGCGGCTTCGCCTCGCAGCCCAACCGGGCCTACCTCACCCGCGGGGGCGGGCACTACATCCACGCCGAGAAGCTGCGTCATACCAACCTCGAGGCCGCCGCCGCCCTCGCGCGGCCCGGTCGCTACAAGAGTGTGGCCGGCAACCTGCGCGTCAAGGAGGTCCACGTCAACCCCACCGACCCGGCAGGCGGTGGCGACGGTGACGGAGGAGCACGAGCGCAGCGGTTCGTCGTGTGTCACAACCCCGACCAGGCCGACCGCGACCAGGCCGTGCGGGCCAACCTCGTCGAACACCTGACCTCGCTGATCGACGGCTCGGACGCCTGGACCACGAGGCGGCGCGACGAGCTCGTCGGCACCCTGAAGACCAAGGCGGGGTTGCGCCGCTACCTACGGCGCACGAAGTCCGGTCTGCTCAGGATCGACAAGAAGGCTATCGAGCGCGAGGCGCACCTGGACGGCAAGTGGCTGCTCCGCACCAGCGACCCCACCCTGACCCCGGAGGACCTGGCCGCGGCCTACAAGCAGCTCCTCGCCGTCGAGCGCGGCTGGCGCGACATGAAGGGCCACCTCGGCCTCCGGCCCGTGTTCCACCACCGCGAGGACCGCATCCGCGCCCACGTCCAGCTCTGCTGGCTCGCACTCCTGCTGATCCGCGTCACTGAAACTGCTACTGGCGACACCTGGCGCAACACCCGCCACGAGCTCGACCGCCTCCACCTCGTCACTCTCGAGACGAACGAGGGACGCGTCGCTCAGCGCACTGCCCTGACCGCGGGTCAGAAGAGCATCCTGGCCGCCCTGGACCTGCCCGAGCCGCGCCGGTTCCACGACTTCGCCACCACCTGAACCCGCCGACGAGCTACGCCCCTCGGCCAGACCGAGCGGGGCTGTAGTAACACGCCCACCACGCACCCGACCAGCGCCTTTCCGCGCCAGCACGCCGCAAACCGGCTCTTGGGACATCCGGTAGGGGTCATGGCGTGAGGCCGCCCGCGGCGAGGAGCATCCGGAGTCGATAGTTGTCTCGGTTGCGGAACCCGCGGGCGAGTCGTCGGTGGAGCTCGATGATGCCGTTGATCGCCTCAGTGCCGCCGTTGTTCGCGCGGCTCGTGCCGAAGTAGGCGAGGAACGCGTCCTTCCAGCGCTTCAATGTCCGTCCCAGCCTCGCGATCTCCGGGATCGGACACGACGAGAACGACGCGACGACCTGCTCGGCGATCTGGCGTCCCGCGGCGAGGTTGTCCTGTCGATACGCGTCGCGGAGCTGTTGGGCGCACTGCCACGCGACGAGCACTTCCTCGTGCGCGGGGTCGGCCTCGATCGCCCGGGCCAGGCGAGCGCGCTGCTTCTCGGTGAGGCGTTCCCGTCCGGCGCGCAAGATGGTCTGGATCCCGTAGAGCGGGTCGCCCTTCCGTCCGCGATGCCCGAGCGTCTCCTGTTGGACACGCCGCCTCACCTCGTCGACCGCGCCTGTTCCGAGCTTGACGACGTGGAACGCGTCGAGCACCGCGGTCGCGTCATCGAGCTGCTCATCGATCGCGGTCTTGTATCCCGCGAACGGGTCGAGAGCTGCAACCTCGACGCCGTCACGGAACGCCGGGCCGCGGTCTGCCAGCCAGCCCGCGTAGGCCTTCCCAGACCGGCCGGGCACGAGGTCCAGCAGACGCGCATGGGTGACGCCGTCCTCGTCGCGAGTGAGGTCGACCATCCCCGTCAGTTCCTTCGGGCCGCGCTTACGCGGGTCGATGTGATGCCAGACGTGTTCGTCGACGCCGAGTGTCCGCACGCCGGCGAAGCGGGCCTCGGAGCCTGCGAGGCCTTCGAGGACGGGCCGGATGGCGCGCCAGAGCGTCTTCCACGATGTTCCCATCTGGCGGGCGAGGCCACGGACGGTCGCGTGTTCGCGGCGGAGCTGTCCGATTGCCCACGCGACCGCGCGGCGAGTGATCGACCCGCGACGGGCGACGAGTGCGGGCACGTCCTCGACAAACACTCGCCGGGCGCACCCGGGCTCGTCGCATCGCCACACACGTTGCCGCCACCGCAAGTCGACCCGGGCGTCGCCGGGGACGTCGCGCAGCACACGGACGCGACGCCCGCGCCCTGTCGCGATCACGCCGCAGTCCGGACATCCCGCCGGACCGAGGCTGGTCGACACCGTGATCGTCATCACCGTCTCTGCGCGGGCGACGTGCTCGACATGGACGCCGTCGAGTCCGAGCAGCAGGTCGCATCGTCCACACGAAATGGTGCTCTCGGGGGTGTTCGGGCGCGCGGAAGTATCGTGAGACACGTCGAGGTCCTCGTGGTCGATCAGAGAGTTAGCGCTTCTGATCCTCGGGGACCTCGACCCCTACCCGGCGGACCTCACCCCGCGCGCGTCGCCCCTACCGAATGTCCCAAGAGCCCGCAAACCCCGAATCCGTGTGCCCATCATCTGCGGAAGTCCGGTCAGGCGGCACGTCATGCAGCTCACGCCGCCGCCGTCCGCGGCTGGGCGCCACCACCGCGCAGGTCGGGCAGCCCATCAACTGCCACGGCGCGGGGACGGTGACCGTCACGAGCGCAACGGTGCGCTCGACGGCCTCCACATCGAGCTCGGGGAAGCCCAGGAGCGTGTCGCAGCGCGCGCAGCGATCAGTGGTAGGCGCATCGCTGCACCCCCGTAGCGTTGGTCAACGTCGAGGTCCTCGGGACCAACGGCTGCTTGGTCGCTACCGATCATCGGAGACCTCGACCCCTACCCACCCTCACCTACCCCCGCGAGTCACGCTCCCCACCAGATGTCCGAAGAGCCGTCAAAGTATCGCGGGTGGCAACCATCCAGACCAATACAGGCCAACGGGCCATAACGGTTCACGGGCCACCACCCCAGCCGCAACTCAACCCAAGTCTACGCTCACCGGATCAACCGGTCGACCGCCCCCTTTGAGGTCTCCACGCCTTCGCACGGCGGTCCCGACACACCAAAGTAGAGCATACATTGCAATTCCATTATTAAAAATAAAGATCGGCGAATCGGATGCCCAGAAACCCAGCGTCGTGGCAACCCCAGCGATTCCAGTCAACTCCAGTGTATTCCGAGGTGTACTCAGCGCCGACATGTTCACAACTTTCGAGGTTGTCATCGCGAAGAGAACGGGAACCAATACGACACCCAGCCAGCCAAAATTGTAGTACACGGAGCCCCAAATTGATGGCGGTATCGTCCCTCGGGTGGAGCCGTACACCTGCTCAAAAACCCTACCGCCTAGATCACTACCCCCCACCCCAGGCAATAATCCAGTCAGCGCCTGCCCCCACTCTCTACCCCATTGAGTGGGCTGCGCATATATATACTCGAAAGCCGCAAGCCCAGCACTTTGCTGCTGTCTGACAATTCTGTCCACAAAATCATTCAGAGCTGCGACAGCGTGACTGAACATGCTGGCGTCAGAGCCCAATCCCGACCCGCCGCGGCCAAGAGCCATCGAAACAGTCACGAGCACACAAACAGCTATGATTCCTAGACGAATCGAACCCCGAGGGAACCGGTACCCCGATAACAAATAGCTAAAGACTGCAACCATAACGGCAGACTGCACGAAGGCGCCGCGTTGGCCAGCACCCACCAAACCGAATACTGCGTACGACGAGAGCGCCAAGGTCAAGAAGATTCGCCGGCGCCCCGACCTCCACCAGTACACCACAACGACTAGTATGAGAGCCGGAAAAAGTGCATTTTTGAACTGGTTAACGTAGCCGGGGTAAAAGTATCGCTCGCCTGCATATGCGGACAATCTTATTCCCGCAATATCCGCATCGCCACCTGATACGGTATTCCTCACTCCCTCTATCAAGGCGCTAGCGCCGACATTGACGTAATAGGCGGCAATGATCGCAACGCATAGCGTCAACACGAGCCAAGTCGCTAATCTTGGCACAAACGTGCGAACAGGCGACGGCGGGGGCTCCCAAGCGCCCCTGGCTCGCAACATGACGGGACGGCGCAGCATCAATGCAAAACTGGCGACAAAATAGATCAGGGTAGCAGCCAGCGTGATGTACCCGTACTGGACATGAGACTCTCTGTTGCCGTCGAGAAGCGGAAACGTCCCAAGCGCCATAATGGTCTGAATATAGGCGAAGAGCGCATTAGCGTTAACGTAGCCAGTCGAATGCAGAACCGTGGCTGCGTAAACAATGAACGCCAATCCAACGACAAGAGCTAGCTCGATCACTTCCCACCTCCCTCACAGTCCAGGTCTTCCAAAAGATGAAACTGCACCTTCCCGTATGAGCCCCAGGCACCACAATATTCGAGATTGGAGCTGCACAGGCAAGCCACGCTCATTAAGGCGGACCTCAGGATGGGCGCGGCAGGGATCCGAGTTCTTACGACGCATCAGAATACTTTCGAACACACCGGTAGGCCACGGCCCAAGTTACTACATACACAATTGCCGAACCCAATGAGTATGCGAGCACAATCGCTCCCGGAGACAGACCCAGCCCTGGAAGCACCACGAACGAAAACAACACTACTGCGAGTCTGAGCAGGTCAAGAACGAGAACAATACCTTGCTTCTGGAGGACATCAAGTACGACCGAAAGTGGCGCAGCCAGTATTCTTGCCGTCATCAAAATGGCCAGATTCTGCGCGAACAACGAAACAGAATCCCAGTCGTCTGGGAGAAGTGCGCCAAAAAGCAAAGGCGAGAAGAGCCAGACTAGCGATCCGCACACCACGGCAATGGCGCCCAACGCCCAGCTAGCCTTGCGGTAGAGAGCAAGAACACGCGGGGACTTGGTTCGCACAGCATCCGCGAATGTCCCAAGAAACACTTGACCAACAGCGGTGGCGACCAAGGCAGCTGGCGCGCTCACAGCCATTGTGGCGACGCCGTATTCGCCAGTCAGGCCAACTGAGGCTGCCATCGCAAATAGAATAGGCGGCAACTGCAGGTTCGCTACGTTCACCAAATTTGCTGGCGCGCCGAACGCGACGAACCGCCAGTACTTCTTGATCAGAGATCGATAGGTCGCTGGTGGCTCAGGAGTCGGCTTGCCCTGAACCGGCGTCCGAATTAGGTAACGGGTCAACCCCAGCACTCCTACTAGGCGCCCAATCGCGGCGCCCAGAAGCAGCCCAAATCGCTGCGTAAGCGCACTCAAGGCGAGTTGCGCGATTACGGTAGTTGCCGGATGTACAACATTACGAGTGGCGATTCGCACGTATGCTTGATAACGAATGGCGAGCTGGCTTACCACCAGATATAATGAGGTAGACCATGCGATCACTACGATCAGTAGCATCATCGGCAGGCCCAGGCTTCTGCCAATTCCATGTTCTAACAGGTCCCGGAGCATCAATGATGCTCCAAGAACTACCGCAGATATGCACGTCGCCACGGCCAACGAGAGCCGTGCAATCTTTAGAGCATCCGCATGGTTCGGAGGAACTGCAATTGCCCGCTCCAAACGGAGACTGACGACCGAAGACAGAATAGACCCAACGGCGATCGCCACCGTATAGGCGCCATAACTTTCGGTACTATATGCGCGCGACACTGCCGCTAGTCCGCCGAGGGCGACGACCTGCCCAAAAGCAGTCGTTCCACCAAGGAGCAGCGAGCCTCGCACGGTGGTACTTCGCGCAAATTGCTCGAATCGGCTACGGGCTCCCATCTACACCTTCCGCTATTCCACATTCCTCAATGGTCACACTCAAAGGCGTAGGTGGATGCTCGGACGACTGATTCCAGCGCTCATGCTAATCGTGTCAACATGGCCCAATGATGACACAAGATTGGACTGCATCATGAGCAACCTAGGCACTGCGCATCCCGGTGAAAGTGCGGTAGAATTTCGTTCTCACGCGGTATAGATAGGGATTTGCCATCGAGGCAACAGCGAGCCTGTCTACCAACCGAAAGTTCCTGTCCGTCATGATCTTAAATATCCTGCCGTTGGCCCGATCGTCCTCTCGCGCAATATACTGCTCAACCTCTGAGCGTTCTTCAGCGGAGAGCTCAAGTCGCTGTTCTTCCGCAAGACTTATCCACACTCTATTTCGCTTCGCCATCCCAACTGTGAACTCCTCAAAAGACCTTTGCCGTGGGTGAGAGTTCTCGTCGTGAATGCGGTACTCCAAAAAGACCTCTGACGAGTGCACCTCACGCTCCGATCGATTCTTCGCTACGAACTGCAACCATGTGTCTTCACTGGGAAGTTCCGCAGGGATTGGGAACAGGACGTCGCCCAGAGCGCGATTGAAGGTGATAGAGCCGCCAGAACGCGACGATGCACTTCCCTTTGGCAACAAGAGTCCGTCAAACTTGGGGTCATCAGAAAACGTCCGAAGCTTTCCGTATGCTGCTACCGGGCTACCAGGTCGGGCGTCCGCCATAAGTGCCACACGGGTCTTAAGTGAATCTGGGGGGAGTCGATCATCGCCAGCTGCCAGACATACGATCGGCGCGCGTGAATTTTCGTACGCAACTGAAAATGCCGCAGCCTTCCCAACATGTTCTCCGGAACCGACTAATCGAAATCTTGGGTCACGGTCCTTTAGCTCAGATATGAGCTCTGGGGTGCCGTCCGTTGACCCATCGTCGACGAATACGACTTCCCATTCTCTCAGCGATTGCTCGATAAGGCTTTGGGCAAACTCGATCAGGTAGGCAGATTCGTTTCTGACGGAACTTAGCACCGAGATGCGACAGGCATTTTCTATGCCATCTCGGCTATCCTCGCTCCCGCTGTGAGATGCATTCATCACGGCCCCTCGGTATTTTTACTTCGCTTAAAGCGATCAGTAGATCGAACTCCAGCACGAAGGTTGTGCGTGCCGGCGGTTGACCGAATCGCATTGAGTACACGTCGGGAAGAGTCCACGATCTCATACTCGTCCGGGATCGTCGCGGGGCCGAGAGCGGCGTGCTGGGCGACGGTGATCCGTACGGCGTCGACCACGTCGCCCGGTCGCAGGCCGGCTACGATGATCGCCCCTGTGTCAATCGCTTCGGGGCGTTCGATTGCGTCCCGGATGGTCACGGCGGGGAACCCGAGCATCGAGGACTCCTCCGCAATGGTCCCAGAGTCCGAGATGACGAGACGCGCCTCGTGCTGCAGTCGCACGTAGTCATGGAATCCGAGTGGTGCGTGCAGGCGGACGTCCGCCCCGACATCGAGACCGAATGCCTCGATGCGCTTCCTGGTACGTGGATGGGTGGACACGAGCACGGGCGCACCCTGGTCGTGGGCGACCGCGGCGAGGGACGCCAGCAGATTCTCCAGGCGGTCGGCGCTGTCGACGTTCTCCTCGCGGTGCGCGCTCGCCAAGAGGAAACCACCGGCGGCGAGCCCCAGGCGGTCCAGCACGTCGCTGGCCGCGATCGCCTCGGCGTTGTGGTCGAGCACCTCCCTCATCGGGGATCCCATGAGGAGGACCCGGGAGGGGTGCAGGCCCTCCGCCAAGAGGTTGCGGCGCGAGTGCTCGGTGTAGACCAGGTTGTAGTCGGCAACGTGATCGACCAGGTGGCGGTTGATCTCCTCGGGCACGTTGGGGTCGAACGACCGGTTGCCCGCCTCCAGGTGGTAGACGGGCACCTTCATCCGACGCGCCATGAGGGCTGAGACACAGCTGTTTGTGTCGCCCAGCACCACCATCGCGTCGGGCGCGATCTCTCGGATCACGCGCTCGGTGCCACGCAGCACGTCGGCGAGCACGCTGCCGAGGCTGGACGTGTCCGCCTGGAGGAAGTGGTCCGGTCGACGCATCGCGAGATCTTCGAAAAAGACCTCGTTCAACTCGTAGTCATAGTTCTGGCCGGTGTGCACCAGCACATGGTCGGTGTACCTCTCCAGCGCGGCGATGACTCGGGAGAGGCGGATAATCTCTGGCCGGGTGCCGACCACGGTCATGACCTTCAGTCGCTCGCCCATCAGACAGTCTCCGGGTAGGTGTCGGTGTCGTCGGGATCGAACAGCTCGTTCGTCCAGAACATGGTGGTCAGCGCCGAGTCTGCCGTGTTGGTGATCTTGTGCGCCCAGCCTGTCGGCATGTCGATCGCCATCGGCTCCTCCCCGCTGACGTCGATGTCGACTACCTCGTCGGTCAGCACGCGCCGCAGCGAGATCCGCGCCCTCCCGTCGACGACGATGAACCTCTCGAACTTGCGCAGGTGAAAGTGCTGCCCGCGCGTGACGCCGGGCACGGTCGACGAGAAGAACGTCTGCCCCTCGCTGCCGTGCGCCCGCACGGTCTCGACGAGCGCCCCCCGTTCGTCGGCTCGCCGGGTGAGCGCGATCGCGGGTCGCCGTGCGAAGGCGACCGCCCGGACGGTGTTGAACAGGTCGATGCTCAACCGGTCCGAGAGCGCCGGGATCTCTCCGGCGGAGTACACCGACCAGTGGGTCCGCAGCCGCTCGAGCACCTCGACCACCGACGTGGCCAGGCCGCGTGGCACGACGGTGCCGCCCGGGCCCGTGAGCGCGTCGACAAGTACCTGCGCGGCCTGCTGGACGTGCAGGAGATCGACCGCACGGTCCGTGACCTGGAGGTCGGCGCCCTCGACGACGCCGTGGGCGAAGGTGGCGACGAAGGAGTTGTAGCCCGGCCGACCGTGCTCGCCGAACAAGTTCGGCAGCACCACGTCCGTGTACCGGCCACCGACTCCCTCGACGGCCGACCGAAGGATCTGGGACGCGCGCAGCTTCCCGTTTCCGTACGCGGAGCCGTTCCCGGCCTGGGCGGAGTTGGCGTAGACGACTGCCACCGGCGCGGTCGAGCGGCGCACGGCGGCGGCCAGGCCCTCGGCAAGACCCACGTTGGTCGCCTCGACCTCGTCGTCCGGTCCGCGGTTCGCCCCCGCCACGTGCACGACGGCGTCGACGGAGGGCACGAGGTCCCCGAGCGTCCCCCACTCTCGGCGACCGATCCCGACCACATCGTGGTCGGTCGTCGCGCGCAGCAGGACCCGCAGGTGCCATCCCAGGAACCCGTCGGCACCGGTAACAAGGACGCGCACTAGATCACCGCCCGCTCGACCTCGGCGCGGACTTCAGGGACGGACATGAGGAGCTTCTTCGTCTCATCGACGCCCAGCCGATTCGTGTTCTGCGAAGTGTAGTCATCGAGCTGGGCGGTCTTTTCCCCCTCGTCAAAATAGAGCTCGTACTGCAATGTGCGGGCGTCCAGCGGTACGCGGTAGTATTCACCCTGATCCTCAGCCGTCACCATCTCTTCACGACTGAGCAGCGTTTCGTGGAGCTTTTCAGCATGGCGCACGCCGATGATCCGCACGTCGGGGTCGTCATCACCGAGCAAGGAGGCGACGGCTCGGGCAAGGACCTCGATTGTGGCAGCCGGTGCCTTGCGAACAAAAAGATCGCCGGGTTCCGCGTTTGCGAAGGCGTGATAAACAAGGTCTACCGATTCGCCCAGAGACATGAGAAACCTGGTCATCCGCGGCTCGGTTACGGTCAACTCCTTCCCGGCTCGCATTTGATCGATAAATAGTGGAACTACAGAACCTCGAGAGTGCAGAACATTGCCGTACCGCGTGACCGAGACGGTCGTGTCCGATTTCGGATTGTTTCGAGCGAAAGCTTGCGCAGTCTTCTCCATCAGCGCTTTCGACATACCCATGGCGTTGACCGGGTATACGGCCTTATCTGTGCTCAGGCAAACCACCGATCGCACGCCCATCTTCGACGCGGCCTCGATAACGTTGTGGCTGCCCCGCACATTTGTTTTTACAGCTTGGTCAGGGAAAAATTCACAAGAAGGCACCTGCTTGAGAGCTGCGGCATGGAATACATAGTCAACTCCACGGAGCGCGTTGAGTACGCTGTCCGCATCCCGCACATCCCCGAGGAAGAAGCGCACACGGTCGTCGCCAATGTTCCGCCTCATAAGGTCCTGCTTAGCCTCGTCGCGGCTCAGCACGTGAACATTCGACACGTTTCGGTCAATCAGGTCTCGAACCATGGTCGAACCGAATGATCCAGTGCCTCCGGTAATGGCCACCGTGGTTTCTGCCAACGAGTTCATGCCTATCCTTTCGGGTACAGCCGGGACGCGCCCGGGAAGCCGATTGCGGCGGATCGTGAAGTTCGTGCGGTCTACCGCCCTGACCTCCGGCGCCGCGGTGCCGCCGCGACCAGCCGCCTCATCAGGGAACCGATCCTGGAGGCCGCCGACTCTCGTGTCATGTGCTGGTCGTAGTAGCGCCTTGCCCGCTCCCCCATCGCCGTGCGCTCCGGACGTGCAGACCGGCGCGCGACCTCGATCGCGGCCGTGATGCTCGCGACTTCACCTGGCACGGCGGTCCACCCGAGACCATTGTCCTCAACGATTCGGCTGACCTCGCCGTCGACGATGCTGAGTACCGGGAACCCCGCCGCAAGAATGCTCTGAAACTTCCCGGGAATGGTGACCCGGAACAGTTCCTGGCGCTGGAGGCTCACGATATGTGCGTCGAAGTCCCGCGCAAAACGCGACACCTCCGACCGGCTCATCGAAGAGTGAAACTCGATGTTCTGGCATCCATTGGCCGCCACGAGCGCTCGGAGCCTATCCTCCTCGACGCCGCCACCGACCAGGGTCAGCGAGACGCCCTCGAGCCTCCCCACGGCCTCCACGAGCGGGCCGAGGTTCTGCGCCGCACCGAAGTTCCCGGCATAGATCAGGCGCAAGTTCTCAGAGTTCCGAGCGGGGTCGTATCGATCCGTACTGTCACGCGCGTCCCAGTTGTAGATGGACCAGACGCGCTCCCGCTCGACGCCGCGCGAGACCAGAAGGTCGCCCATACCGTCGGAAATCGCTATCACGGCATCCGCGCGGCGATAGATGGCTGTGCAGACAGATTCGAGCACCGGACGCACCAGTCGGGCCGCTCGACCTGCGAACCCGGTGGCATATATCGAGTCCGGCCAGACGTCCTGGACGTGCACGACGTACGGGGTACCTCGCACGAGCGAGTCAACATAGGCAGGAAGGGCCGCGGTGATTGGAGATCCGTACACGAACGTCACGTCCGAACCGCGTACGAGACGACTTCCGAACACCGTCGCAGCAATCGCGAACGAGAGGTAGTTCGCCATGCGGCCCACGGCGCTGCTCGAATGGCTCGGGTATTCCAGCACGCGCAGCACCCGGTGCCCGTGGTTGATTTCGGCTCGGTTGCGCATTCGGTAGCCGTCGGCGAGTGTTCCGTGCGGATAATTGGGCAGGCCCGTCAGGACGATCGTCTCGAAACCCGCACGCTCAAGCATGTCAGCGATATCGACAGGCAGGACCGTCGGCTCAGGCGGAAACCATTGGCAGATAACCAGGCATCGCGGCCCGTCGACCGGTCCTGCCGAGCGGCTCATCGGACCGTCACCACCCCTTCATGCTTGGCCGACACCACGCCCGTCCGGTACGAGATGAACGGCAGCGGTCCCGTCGCTCGGTGACTGCTCACTGCAAGGTAGTAGCCCAGGGCATCCGCGCCAGCGAGATGGTTGAACGGGTATCCGCCGCCGAACCTGGGATTGACGTCGATGATGAACGGTCCCCGGTCCTGGTCGACAATGATGTCGGTGTCGATCAGCCCCCTCGGCTGAAGTATCGACCCGACCTTGACCAGGATCTCGTCGAACATCTCGCCGGAGACTGTCTCCGCCTTGTCGGTCTCGCCGTAGCGCATGGACAGCTTGCGGCGTGCGAGGGCTCCATGGAACCGTCCGCGCTCCTCGATGTCGTACACACCGTCGACGCCGTACTCGGGCCCTTCGATCAGCTCCTGCACCACCACCAGATCGGCATCGGCCGTGGGGCGGCCGGACCCGTCGACCGGGCGACCGGCCGGCGCTCCCGGCATCGCGCGGTGGACCGCCTCGCGTAGTTGGGCACGGTGCGTGCGGAAGACACCCGAGGACCCGCTGCCGAACCTGTGCTTGACCACGAACCTCCCCACATCGTGTGCCTCGAGGCGCCCCTCCAGGACGTCCGAACCGAGCCAGGTGTGCGGGGTTGGCAGGCCGGCCTTAAAGAACTCGGTCGACATCTCGAACTTGTCGACGACCGTCCGTCCGGCCTTTCCCTGCACGCCGAGCACCCTACCGGCGATCGCCTCGATCTCATCGGCCAGGCCGTCGGCCAGCACCATCAGTTCGTAGTCGTTGAGCGAGAACATTAGGTCGGGCCGCTCCCGGTCGACGAGGTCTAGCATCGCCGGCCGGTACTCGTCGCTCGCGTATGGCGGCAAGATTTCCGCACGGTCGCTGCCCGTGAGAGCTGCGGCGTTGGCGTCCCCGTCGGTGGCTAGCAGCTCGAGTCGGAGATCCAGTCGCCGCGCAGCCTCACGGAGCCACTGGAGGATGTAGAGGCGTCGCCCGGCGGAGGCGACCACGATCTTTACGGCGGTCATGCATGGTCCGTCGGAGGCCGTGCGACGGCGGCCGACATGAGGATCTTGTCCCCCACGCGGTCTGTCTCCTCAAAACCTGCGCCCATATAGAGCCGTAGTGCCACCGCGTTATCCTCCTTGGTCTCCAACGTCAGCGTCTCGATGCCGTGGTCACGCGCCACCCGCTGCATCATCCGCAAGGAGCGCGACCCGATCCGCTCGCCGTGTCGTTCCGGATGTACGTACAGGTAGAGGCTGGCCGTGCGCGGACCTTCGACGGTCCAGCCGAACATGGCGACGGGGGCACTGTCTCCGTCGATCACGCAGAAATCGTCCCTGCGGGTGTCCCGCGACGCACGTCCCCACCACTGCTCCATGCCATGCATCGTCGGCCAAAACGCGATGGTGATGCCGTCACGCACCCTGGAATCGCTCAACCATACGACTCTCTCGGCCAGGTCCTTGTGCTCGAGCCTGCGCGTGCGCAGGGCACCGTCAGCCGCGAGTTCCAGATCGCCCAAGAACTCGGTCATGGTGGCTGCATCGTCAGCGTTGACGGCCCTGGTCGAGACCACAGCCCCGATCGTGCGCAAGAGAATCCTCAGGTCTAGAGTGAAGGAGACCCGGTCGACGTAGTAGAGGTCGAGATCGATCCTCTCCGCCCACGTGAGTTGGTTCCGGCCGTTGACCTGCGCCCAGCCCGTCACCCCCGGGCGCACCTCGTGCCGCCGGGACTGCTCGTGCGTATACCGCTCGAGATAGGAGGTCCGCAGGGGCCGGGGCCCGACCAAGCTCATGTCTCCGCGCACGACGTTCCACAGTGCCGGCAGCTCGTCGAGACTCGTACTGCGCAAGAATCGACCGAAGGGTGTCATTCGATCCGCGTTGGTGACCACCCCGCGCGCTTCGTCAACCGGGAGCATTGTGCGGAACTTGTACAGGACGAACGGTTGTCCGTGACGTCCCGGTCGCTGCTGGGCGAAGATCACCGGACGCCCGAGGCGAGAACGCACGAGACCCGCGACGACCGCCTGCACCGGCGCCGACGCGACGACCGCCGCACTGCCCACGACGACGTCGATGACACGTTTGGCCCTGAGATAGTGACGACTCATCGTCTGTGCACCTCCCCTAGGAACTCCGCAATACCTGTCGCGACGCGCTCCTTGTGCTCTGCCGTCAACGCCGACCCGCTCGGCAGCGAAAGCCCCACACCGAAGATCGACTCGCTGGTCCCGTTCAGGTAAGCGCGCCTTCCGGCATGGGCGGGCTGCAGGTGCATCGGCTTCCACAACGGTCGGGCCTCGATTTGACGTTCGCTCAGAAAACGGCCGAGCTCGTCTGCGGTCCACCCTGCGATCACGCGATCGACAAGAATCGAGGTCAGCCAGAAGTTATCGTGATCGCCCCCAGACGTTTCCGAACCGTCAGGATCACCGAAGATCTCAACCCCTGCGACGTCGGCAAACATCGAGCGATACCAGACCCTCGTACGGCGTCGCTTGTCGATCATCTCGGTCAAACGACCTAGTTGCGCCCTACCCATTCCTGCAAGAAGGTTCGACAGTCGGTAGTTGTACCCGATGTCGGTATGCTCGTAATGGACGACCGGTTGGCGGGCCTGCGTCGCAAGGTAGCGCGCTCGTGAAGCCATATCTTCGTCATCGGTAACCAGCATCCCTCCCCCGGACGTGGTCATGATCTTGTTGCCATTGAAGGAGATCGCCGCGGCAGCTCCAGATTTTCCAGCCGGTCGCCCATGACGCACCGCGCCGAGCGACTCGGCAGCATCAGAAAGCACGGGGATGCCGTGACCGGCCGCAAGCGCCTCGATGGCTGGGTAGTCCGCAGGCTTGCCCAGGAGGTCAACGGGAACGATCGCGGCGATGGTTGAGCCGAGATCTAGTTCCTCACGGATAGCTCGTTCAAGGAGTTCGACCGACATGTTCCCGGTCTCGTCGCTGTCGACAAATACGGGGTCCGCGCCCGTGTAGACGATCGCGTTGGCGGTTGCGGCAAACGTCATCGAAGCGGTGATGACAACGTTGCCCGGACCGGCACCCAATTGGAGCAGAGCGAGATGCAGTGCCGCTGTGCCGGATGAGAGCGCCACCGCATGAGCGCGCCCGGTGTAGTCCGCGATTTCCTGCTCGAACGCGTCCACCTCGGGCCCCAGTGGTGCGATCCACCCCGATCGGAAGGCCCGCAGGAGTGCCTGCTCTTCGAGTTCAGTGACGTCCGGGGACGACAGGTAGATGCGTTCAGGCATTCGAGGTGTCCCTTCGCGGTGTGGTTGTGGGCGAGACGAGGGGTTCGGCGACCACACCGTTGCTCTGTGCGGTTCGCTGGGTCGCTCGCCTATGCGCTGGATCGAGTTCCGAGGGCGGGAGCGCCGGCACCGGCACCTGAGAGATGAGCGGGTGGTTCGAGCGCGTGGCCGTCTCGGTCTCGCTCAGCAGCACCTCGTGCATCTTCTCGTTCGGCCGCAGGCCAGTGAAGACGATCTCCACCTTCTTGCCGGAAGCAGCGATGAGACGCTCCGCCACGTCAAGGATGCTCACCGGCTCACCCATGTCGAGAACGAGAACTTCGCCGTCGTTCCCGATCGCCGCCGCCTGGATGACGAGCTGTGCGGCCTCCGGGATCGTCATGAAGTACCGGGTGATTTCCGGGTGAGTCACCGTCACAGGGCCACCTTGCTCAATCTGGCCCTTGAACGTGTGGAGCATCGAGCCCCTGGACCCGAGCACGTTGCCGAACCGCACCGAGATGTAGGTGCCGTCAGCAGTCTCACCGAACCAAGACGTCAGACGCTCCGCCACGCGCTTCGTGCTCCCGAGCACGCTCACCGGCGCCGCAGCCTTGTCCGTCGAGACGTTAACGAACTGCTGCACGCCCACCTTCTCGGCCGCGCGCAGCACATTGAGGGTGCCGAGCGTGTTTGTCTTCCAGCCCTCCTCCGGGTACATCTCGAGGAGGGGCTGGTGCTTGAGCGCGGCCGCGTGAAACACCACCTCGGGACGGTGCGCGTCGAAGACAGCCTCGAGCGCCTCCTCGTCCCGGATCGAGACGAGCGCGATGTCCCGCGTATCGAGGAGGGCCTTGCCGTAGATCGAGAGCTGCACCGCGTGCAGCGCGGACTCGTCCCGGTCGAGCAGCACGAGCTCTGCGGGCCCGAAGCGGTGCACCTGCCTCGCGAGCTCGGAACCGATCGATCCACCCGCGCCGGTGACGAGCACCCGCTTCCCCGTGAGAGAGCCAGCGATCGAGTCGAGGTCGAGATCCACCTGGCGCCGGCCGAGGATGTCGGCGATGTCGAGCTCCTTGACGTCCGACAGGCTCACGCGCCCGCCGACCATCTGGCTCACGGGCGGAAGAAGGAGGAACTTCAGCCCCGCGTCCTCGACCGCCTTCGATACCTCGCGGATCATCTCCGGCGTCGCCGCGGAGATCGCCATGATCACCGTGGTCGCACCCGTGGCCCTGGCCGCGTCGGCGATGTGCTCCCGCGATCCGAGCACCGGCACCCCGGTGAGGGCGAGGTTGCGCTTGCTCGGGTCGTCGTCGATGAAGCCGACCGGACGGTAGGGCGTGGCGTGATCCATCTTGAGCAGCCGCACGAGCTGGTAGCCGGCGTCGCCCGCGCCATAGATCAGTGCGTCCTCCGCGTCGTCCGGGATGACGCTGCCTCGGGCCCGCCACGCGCGGTACGCCCAGCGGGCCGACGCCATGAGGAGTAGCGCCAGCGGTGGGGCGAGCAGCGCGACGCCGCGCGGGAAGTCGCTGATCGGACGGATGGCGAGGAAGCTGACGCCCGCGATGAAGGCGGCGATGACGACCGTGGCGATCAGCCCGACGATCTCGTCGAAGCTGCCGATGCGATATCGGCCCAGGTAGAGCTTGAGCACGGCACCGGCGACGAGCTGGGCGCCGCAGGCGAGCGCCGCGTAGATCGCGATCCAGTTCCACTGGTCGACCTCGAGGTAGAAGTCGTACCGCGTCATCACCACAGCGGTGATGGCGAGGAGCCAGCTGGCCACGTCCCAGGCGACCCTGAGCAGGCGCCGGACGAACGGATGGAGATCCATCAGGATGAGAACTCCTACAGACGGGGCCATCGGCCGCCAAGGGAAGGGGGTCCCGCCATCGTAATCACCCTCCGATTCACCCCGTCTCGATCCAGACGCATGGATTTTGACGGCTGCGTCACCTGGTACGCCCGGACCTGGACATTTGTGGGCCATCTCTGGGCCATCGTTCTCGTTTCCGTTCCGGGCCGGATCGTGTCCTTTATGCTCGTCCGCATGTCCTCCAGCGCGCGCCGAGTCCTCCTCTATGCCGGACTCGGCGCCCTCGTGGTGCTCAACGCGGTTCTCGCGATCATGCTCCTGACCAGGGACACCAGCGCCCAGTCGATCGACGGGGAGCGCTACACGCCTCCGGTCGTGGCCGGATCTCCGGACGGCTCGGCTGACGAGTCGGACACCGAGGCGCCCTCCGAATCGGAGTCAGGGGCGAGCGCGCTGACTGAGCCCGACGAGTCCGAGAGCGACGCACCCGCCGTCGACGCACAGGCGCCGGTGCCCGCGGAGCGGCTCATCGCGAGCGCCAACGGTGACGTCGCCTGGCGCGCCGTCGTCGGCAGCTGCGAGGCGCCCGGATCGGTCGAGCTCACCACGGACGGCGGCGCCACCTGGTCCTCCGCGGACGTCGGCGAACTCGCCCCCGTCTCCCGCCTCAAGGCCATCACCCCGGCCGCCGTCTTCGCCATCGGCGGAGCCGATCCCGACTGTTCGCCGACCTACGCCGGCTCCGTGGACGGCGGCACCAGCTGGGAACAGGCACCCGAGCTCGTCGAAGGCAGCTGGTACGTCGACCCCACCGACCGCGCGGTGCTCGGCACCACCGTCGGCCAGGTCGACGCACCCTGCGAGATCGCCGGGCTCGCCGGGTTCGACGACAACAGCGCTGCGATCCTGTGCACCGACGGCAGCCTCAGCGTCTCCACCGACGGCGGCGCGTCCTGGACCACCGCCGTCGAGGAGACCGACGCCGTGGCCATCGGCCTCACCCTGCAGGGCTACGTGCTGGCCGGCTCGTCCGAGGACTGTGCCGGCACGCAGATCTGGTCCGCCGGCATCGAAGGAACGACCGCGCCCGTCGGCTGCGCGGAGGACGTCCAGCCCGTGGCCGGTCAGACGGCCGTGGCGGGCGCGGGCAGCTCGATGTGGCTGTGGGCCGGCGAGGAGACCCTCGTGTCCGCCGACGCCGGCGTCACCTGGTAGTCAGTCCGTCAGACCGCGCGTGGCGCGCTCCCTACGGCGCAGCGAGCGGCGGTCCAGGAGGTAGGCGACGAACGCGCCGAGGATCATCCCCGCGGGGCCGAGCGTGAGCACGAGCAGGCCGATCGCGTTGGAGTCGCTGAGGCGGTCGGTGAAGAACTGGTTGCCGCCCACCTGTTCCCCGTACTGGTCACCGAACGACTCCCCGTTCGTGAAGACCACCAGCAGGATGCTGGCGAGCAGACCGAGCAGGAAACCCACCCAGATGAACCGCCCGTAGCGCGGGGCGCTGCGGACGTGACCGACCGTCGTCGCGCGCTCGGCGGGCTCCTGCGGCTCGGCGTCGCCCTGCTCGGCGTCTCCGTGCTCGGCGCCATCCGGGGCCGGCGCGGCCTGCGGGGCGGGAGCGGCATCGTCGTCGTCGTCGGGACGGGTCTGGCCCGGTTCGGGCGGGAGACCGCTACCGGAATCTGCGGGTCCGGTCGGGTCCTGGTCGGGCTGCGTCACCGGCTGAACCTACCCCTGCGCACGAGCGGCAGGCACGCCGCGAGGTCCGCCCGCTCCCCCGACGCCGAGACGCGCTGGTCCGCGACCGCGGCGTCCCAGTCGAGGTCCCCGCTCGCGAGCTCGAGCCACGTGGCCGGGTCGGTCTCCACCACGCCCGGCGGGGTGCCGCGCGTGTGCCTCGGCCCGCCGAGCGCCTGGACCGCGCCCGCCGGCGGGACCCGCACCTCCAGCGCGCCGCCCGGCGAGGACTCGGCGAGCTCCTCGAGCGTGAACCGCACCGCCGTCATGAGGTCGGCCCGCGAGATCGCGCCCGGGTCGGCCTGCCAGGCCCGCACGGCGGCAAGCCCGATCGTGGGGTCGATACGGCGTCGGGGCATGGGGACAAGGGTAGGCGGGAGCGGGCGGGGCGGGGGCGCCCCACGAGTGTCCTCGCGCGTCGCCATTGCCACCAGTCGCACTGCGCCTACCGTTCAGAGCAACCGGTCCGCGAACAGAAGGAGCCCTGTGATCGCCCTTCGCGACCTTCGGCACTTCGTGGTGCTCGCCGAGGAGCTGAACTTCCGCGCCGCTGCCGCGCGCCTGCACATCTCCCAGCCCACCCTGAGCGAGACGGTGCGGCGGATGGAGCGCTCGATCGGTGGAGCGCTGCTCGAACGCACCACCAGGCGGAGCCGCCTCACGCAAGCGGGCGAAGCTCTCTACCAGGGCGCTCTCCTTCTGGTGCGGGACGCCGACGCCCTCGAGAACGAGGTGCGAAGCGTCGCCGCGGGCATGCGCCGGGTCTTCCGGATCGGGGCCGTCAATCCCGCGATGCGCACGCTTGTCCCGCAGGTGGTCCGCGGGCTTCACGCCGAGTTCCCGGACATCCGGCTCAGCCTGCACCCCATGTCCTCCCACGAGCAGCTGCGTGCGGTGCGCGAGGGCAGGCTCGACGTCGCCGTGGTGCGCACCGCTCACCGACCGACGGCAGCAACCAGCCATGAGCTCGTGCACGAGCCTCTTTACGCCGTGCTGCCCACCGGGCACCCGCTCGCCGCGAAGGCCCACATCGATCTCAGGCAGATGCGGGGCCTCACCTTCGTCATGGCCCCGCGCGAGCGGAACCCGGAGTTCTACGACGCACTCGTCGCGCTGTACACCGCTCGCGGCTGCGCGCCGGAGCACATCATCGACGCCGACAACATGCACGCCCAGCTCTCGCTCGTCGGCGGGGACATCGGCGTCGCCGTCCAACCACTGCTGTTCATCGACCGCGACCGCTCCGACGTCGTCTTCATCCCCACCGGCGAGCGCCTCAGCGTCCCGCTGCAGGTCATCACCTCCCACGAGCCCGACGAGCTCGCGGGCGCCTTCGTCACCGGTGCACGCAGGCAGGTCACCGAGCTCCTGGAACGCGCAGAGGCCGACGCACGAGAGCCGGCCCCCGCTCGGGGACCGGCTCCTGTGGATCGGTGACGGACGATCAGGCGTCCACCTCCTCCAGCTCCGCCTGCTGCTGGGGCGCCCTCTTGCGCGCACGCCACGCGCCGACGGCCGAGAAGGCCACCATCGCCACGCAGATCGCGACAAGAAGGCCCGAACCCGGGCGCTGCACGAAGATGAGGAAGCCGTCGTCGCTCATGAGCAGGGACTGGCGCATCGCCGTCTCCAGCATGCCGCCGAGGATGAACGCGAGCACGAGCGGTCCCGGTGGGAATCCCCAGACGCGCATGAGGTAGCCGATGACCCCGAACACGAGGGCGACCCACATGTTCCACGTGTTGTTGTCGATCGTGTACACGCCGACCAGGCTGAGCGCGATGATGAACGGGGCGAGCACCTCGGTGCGGACCCGCAGGATCTGGATGAACAGGCCGACGAGCGGCATGCTGAGCATCAGCAGCACGATGTTGCCCACGTACATGGAGGCGATGACGCCCCAGAAGAGGTCCGGCCGCTCGTCCACCATGCGCGGTCCCGGCGTGACGCCGTTGATGATGAGCACGCTGAAGAGCAGCGAGATGGTGACGTTGAACGGGATGCCGAGGCTGAGCAGCGGGACGAAGGCCGACGTCGACGAGGCGTTGTTCGCCGTCTCCGGGCCCGCCACGCCCTCGATCGCACCCTTGCCGAACCGGCTCGGGTCCTTGGCGACGCGCCGCTCGACCCCGTAGCTGACGAGCGAGGACACCATGCCTCCACCGCCCGGCACGAGCCCGATGAGCGTGCCGATGACCGATCCACGACCGATCGCCCCGGAGCTGTCCCTGAGGTCCTTCCGCGAAGGCGTCACGCGACCGACCTTCGTGCTGACGGTCTCCGCCTCGGGCTCGTGCCGCTTGCGCAGCTGGAAGAGCACCTCGCCGATACCGAAGAGACCGAGCACCACGGCGACGACGTCGAGCCCCTCGAGCAGCTCGGGCACGCCGCCGGCGAACCGGGTCTGACCGGACACCGGGTCGAGGCCGACCGTTGCGAGGAACAGGCCGGCTGCCGCCGCGACGAGTGCCTTCGCGAAGGCCCCGCTGCCGAGGAAGGCGATGAGGAAGAGCCCGAGGGCGGCAAGAGCCGCGTACTCGGGCGGGCCGAGCCGCACCGCGAGGTCGGCGAGGGCCGGCGCGGCGAAGGTGAGGGCGAGCAGCGCGACGGTCGCGCCGACGAACGAACCGATCGCCGCGATGCCGAGCGCGGGACCGGCCCGGCCCTGCTTGGCCATCTCGTAGCCGTCGATCGCGGTGACCACCGATGCGGCCTCGCCGGGCAGCTTGAGCAGCACCGACGTGACGGTCCCGCCGTACATCACGCCGGCGTAGATCCCGGCGAGCATGATGATCGCCGTCGTCGGTTCCATCCCGAACGTGAACGGCAGGAGGATGGAGATCGTGGTGATCGGACCGAGCCCGGGCAGGACGCCGACGACGACCCCGAGGACGCAGCCGATGAGCACGGCGAGCAGGTTCTCCGGCTGCACGGCGACGCTGAGGCCGAGCGAGAGTGAGTCGAGCACGTCGCCTCCTTAGAAGGTGGGGAGCAGACTGGCCGGCAGCGGAGTACCGACGGCGAACACGAACACGCCATAGATCACGGCGGTGATGACGAGGGACCCGACGATCGCGCGCGGCCACGGCATGTCGCTGAGCAGAAGCATCCACAGCAGGCTGACTGCCAGCACGGCGACGGCGAGATCGACGTAGCTGAACAGGCCGATGAACACCACGACGAGACCCACTCCGACCAGCGGCGAACCGACCGGGCGGATCGACGGCAGCACGGCGCCGCGGGCGGCGCCCACGGCCGCCACGGTGCCGGCGAGGCACCAGAGCGCGCCGATGATCGCCGGCCACATCCCCGCCCCGGGCGACGTCGGACTGCCGACGCCGAGGCGGAAGCTCCCGGCGACGACGAGCAGTCCGAGCGCCGCGACGGCACCGAGGATGACGGCCGAACGGACGCGGTCCGCGGGCGCGGCGCCGTGCTGCGCGGTCATTCGATCAGTCCGAGGTCGGTGAGGACGCCCTGGTTCTCCTCGGAGTCGACCTCGAGATCGGCGCCGTACTCGCCGCCGTCGCCGTAGCTGACGATGACGCCGGTCGCCTCGATGGCCGCGACGACCTCCTCGTCCTCGAGAGCGGTGCTCACCGCGTCCGCGATGACCTGGACGATCTCGTCCGGGGTACCGACGGGGGCGATGAGGCCGCTGACGATGTTCGTCGAGGCCTCGTACCCGCTGTCGAGGAGGGTCGGGACGTCCTCGTAACCCTCGCCCGAGCCCTCCCCGAGGTTGGCGAGGATCCGCAGGTCGCCCGAGGCGACGGAAGCGGTGAACGCCGACGGCGAACCGGCAGCCGCGTCGACGTTTCCGCCGAGCAGCGCCGTCACGGCCTCGCTGCTCGAGCCGAACGGGACCTGGGTGGTCTCGATGCCCGCCGCGGCGTTGAGCTTCTCGACCGCGATGTTGGCGGGGTTGCCCGCGCCGGTCGAGGCATACCGGAACGCGCCCGGGTCGGCCTCCACATCGGCGACGAGGTCGTCGATGGTCTCCCAGGGCGCATCTGCCCGTACAGCGAGGACGAGCGGGGCCGACGCGATGCGCGCGACCGGCAGCACGTCGTCGAGCGCGTACGTCGCCTCCCCCAGGTGAGGCTGCACGGTGAGCGGTCCCGGCGCGAGGATGCCGAGCGTGTAACCGTCCGGTTCGGCGTTGACGACGGAGGTTGTGCCGATCGTCCCCGCGCCACCGGGCTCGTTGAGGATGATGACCTCGGCATCACCGCCGAGCGCCTCCTCGATCGCGGGGCCGACGGCGCGTGCCAGCTGGTCCGTCGCACCCCCGGCGTCGTAGGGCACGACGATCTCGATGGTTCCCGAGGGAAAGTCTCCCTCCCCGGAGCCCTGTGACTGCGCGCCCACCGAGCAGGCCGCCAGCGCGAGCGTGGCCGCGCCGAGGGCGGCGATCATCGTCGATCGCCTCGTTGTCCTGATCATCCCGTGTACCTCTTCCTGAACAGCGGACGCAGCTCGTCCAGCGGTGCGTCCGCGACGATGAGCTCGGCCATCCGGGCCTCGTCAGCAGCAATCTTCTCGATCTCGTCGATCACGTGGTCGACGTGCTCAAAGGGGACGCAGCACATGCCCGAGTCGTCGGCGACGATGAGGTCGCCGGCCTCGACGCGGACGTCCTGGACCCGCACGACGCCGTTGAGCTCGATGGCCTCGATCCGGAACTTGCCGGTGAGCGGGGTGACGCCGCAGCTCCACAACGGGTACCCGAGGCTGCGGATCGTGCCGACGTCACGAACCGCGCCGAAGACGATCGAGCCCGCGAGACCGCGCGTCTGCGCCACCGTGCACGACTGACCACCCATGTTCGAGACCTCGAGGTTCCCACCCGTATCGGTCACGAGGACGTCCCCAGGCTCTGCGAGATAGTAGATGTCCCGGGTCGACATCCGGATGAAGTCCTTGTCGTGGTACCCCTGGGTGGGGGTCTTGCGCTCCACCGCGTTGCGGATCGTCACCGCGGGGCCGACGACCTTCTGCCCGTCGTTGATCGGGCGCAGGTAGGAACCGGGGACCGTCCCGACGATGCCGAGGGAGTCGAGGACGTCCGACACCGAGGTCGTCATGTCCTCGATCGCGAGGTATCGCTCGATCGTCTCCCGGGGCACGCGAGGGAACTTGATCTTCGTGATCCGCTCGCGAGGAACGAGCCCCCAGATGCGGCCGGCCTCCTGGTACTCCTCGTACTCGGTCACATCTACTGCTGTCATTGTCGCTCCGTTGCTTCGACGTCGCCGACCGGCGGTTGCCCGCGAGCGGTCGTGCTGGTTGGTGGTCATACGTGTGTGGTGCTCGGCCGAACGAACGGGCCTGGTGAGGTCCGTGTGGTCGGCTGCGGCATGACTTCCGTGTCAGTTCCTGCCGCTGGAGAACCAGCCTCAGCCGGGACGTACTGATCGTCAATCCCCAAAGATTCGATGGACTCATCGGTGTGGTCGATCAGTCGGTGATCGCCCGCCGTCTTCTTCGTCCCGCCGGCCGATCTGCGGGCGGGATCCCTGCGTCGTAGCGTGGGCGCCCGTGTCCAGGGGGAGCAGGGGAACGGGCGCGCCGCAGGGCGCTGCGCCTACGCCGGGCGGCGGTTCCGCGCCCGGGCGCGCGTCGTCGTCGGGCGATCTGGCCCTTCCCTCGCGGCTGCACTCGCTGACCGGGTTGCGGTTCTGGGCCGCGCTGCTCGTGGTGATGTACCACCTGAGCGCGCAGGTGGGCCAGTGCCGGTCCTCAGCTACCTCACCGCGTTCGGCCGCACGGGCGTGACGTTCTTCTTCGTCCTGTCCGGGTTCGTGCTCGCGTGGACCTACCTGGACCGGCCGGTCGCCCTGCGGGTGTTCCTGTGGCGGCGGTGGCGGGCGGCGATGTGGGGGGTGTGCGCGGTGGTGCTCGTCGGTCTGTGGTGGGTGTTCGGGGCCGGCGGCTGGGCGAGGTTCTGGATCGACTACTTCCCGCCCCCGGGCTCGTGGTGGCCTTCCACGCCGCGATGGTGCCGTGGGAGCGGGCCGTGGGCGACGGGGCGGCGTTCGGGCCGTACTCCGGGTCGCAGTGGTGGTCGGCCCCGCTGTTCGCCCTGCTCATCGTGGCCGCCGCGCAGAACGACATCGACGGGCGCGCCACCCTCGTGCGGGACCGCGTGTCCGTGCGGCTCGGGGCCTGGTCCTACGCCTGGTACCTCATCCACGAGCCAGTCATCCGGGCGTGGAACCACGTGGTGCCGGACGGGTTCGGCCACCACGCGATGGGGGTGGGCCCGGCGTTCGAGTGGGTCTACCTGCTGGTGCTGACGCAGGCGGCGGCCTGGGGGCTGTACACGCTGGTCGAGCACCCGGCGGAGAAGTGGCTGCGGGCCAGGGGGCCGCAGCCTGACGTTCCACGTAGCGGCAGAGGTGATCGTGGCGTCGAGCAGGGTCGATAACCTCAGCGTGTGAGCCAGTCCCCCACCAGACGCGGCATCCGTATCGGCGCGGTGCTCGCGATCCTCGGGGCGGTGCTCGTGGCCGCGACGATCATCTGGGGCTAGGGGCGGCTCGCCTACGGCGCCGGTGTCCTGCTGGTCGTCCTGGGCGTGGCGGCCCTGGTCGCGGGCGTCGTTCGTCGTCGTGCCCTGTCCATCGTGCTCGCGGCCGCAGCAGCGGCGGCACTCGCGGGCGGAGCGGTGCTCGCCGTCGTCGGTACACCCAGCGATCACGACGCGTGGGAGGGCGACGCGGAGTCGATCGGCCCCAGGCCCGCCCGGCTCGGTGACCTGCACATCGCCGACGGGGCGGCGCGGGACATCGCCACCGGCGAGGTCGTGTGGTCGATCGAGTTCACCGACGTCGCGCTGGCGGCACTCGCGACCGACGAGATCGTCGTCTTCGAGGCCCCCGACGCGATGGTCGCCGTCGACCCCACCGACGGCACCGAGCTGTGGACCTCCCCGGACCGGGGCCTCGGCATCGCCCACGACGGCGACGTGCTGGTCGTCGCCACGTTCGACCGACGCGCCGTCGCCCTCGACCTCGCCGACGGCGAGACCCGGTGGGAGCAGCCCGGAGCACCGACACAGGAGTGCCGCGGCGGCAGCTCGAGCGACCTGCACAGGCCCGCGCAGGAGTCGAGCGCGGTCCTGCTCTCGCCGGACGCATCCGGCGACGGACAGGACGGACGGACGGATCCACGACATCACGACCGGCGCGGTCACCGTGGACTCCGTCAGCTGCAGCGACTGGGCACGCATCGTCGGCGACACGCTCGTCGAGGCCGAGTCCCGCGCACTCGTGGGCAGGTCGCTCTCCGACGGCGAGGAGCTGTGGCGCACCGAGGTCGCCCGCCCCTGGGAGACGCAGGGCGGTGGCGACACGCTCGTCGTCCCCCACAGCTCCGCCGCACCCGACTGGGCCGGGGTCGACCTCATCGACGTCGAGACCGGCGAGGCCGAGCGGGTCCGACCCCCCGCAGGGGTGCACGACGACGCCGCCGGGCCGATCGAGGTGCTGGAGTGGCAACGGCAGGACGACGTGTGGGCGCTCGTCCCCGGCGAGGAGGGGCACACACTGTGGAACCCCATCAGCGACGAACTTGTCGAGGTTCCGGACGGGGGCACGTCGACGACGTATGGACCTTTGGCGGCTGGTCGTGGCTGGCGCTGCGCGGCGAGACCCGTGACATCACGGGGCACGTGACACCGGTCTGCTGGGCCCTCGCGCCGGAGGGGGAGCTGTTTGGGCCAGTCTCCGGTGAGGACTGCGCGGTTGCCGACGGGCTCATCCAGACGGAGCGCGGGGTGTTCCCGGTCGAGTAGGTGGGAGTGCGCTCAACCCTGTGGCGAGGGAACGGACTTCCTCCCGACGGGTGAGCGCGCCACGTCAGTCCTGCTCGGCCAGGCACTCCTCGTCGCCGACACTGAACGGGGTCTCCGACTCGGACCGCTCGTCGCCGTCGAGGGTGAGGAGGGACGAGATCCGGGCGACGAACTCGCCGCACGGCCGGTCGTAGGTGTAGGAGAACTCGACGGCGTGACGGCCGCCCGCGGGGACGTGCGCCGTTCCCAGGCTGGCGGTCACCCGCTCGCCGAGCTCCTCGCCGTCGACGACGTTGCCGGCCTCGAACACCTCGACCCGGTACCAGCGAGGGAACAGGTCCGCGGAGTCGTTCGTGACGGTGACGCGCAGGTCGAGCGCATACGGGCGGACCGAGGAGGACGCGCGCCAGCCTTGGTCCCGCAGCTCGGGCACGACGGAGGCCGTGACGCCGTCGGTCAGCTCCACGGTGAACTCGTCCCCGGCGACGGCCGGGGTCGCGGCGTCGCCGCGCGGGAGCAGCGCGAGGGTGGTGAGGGCGAGGACGAAGGTGAGGATCGCCGTCGTGAAGAAGAGACGGCGCGAGGGGGTGGTGGCATCGGGGGTTGCCGAATCTCTGGCGGGGCGGTCAGCGTCGGTCATGAGTCCTCCCCGGGGTGGGCGGCGAGCGTGTACTCCTCGCCGCCGACCGTCAGGTCCACCTCGTAGTGCCCGACGTCGCCGGACGGTGGCTCGTAGGTGAGGTCGATCCAGTACGGGTCGATCGCGCGGATGGTCCCGCCGATGCCGTCGAGCGTGGCGCGGGAGGAGTCGCTGGGGACGAGCTCCTCGCGCTCACCGGAGCCGTCGACGGCGAACAGCCCGATCTCGAGCCCCTCGAGGTCGAGCCAGTCGTCGGCGGTCCCCTCGTTGCTGTCGAGGGCCACGTCGAGCGTGAGGTAGCGGTCGCCCGTCGGCGCCGCGAGGCCGGGGATCGACGAGGGCTGCCGGACGTCCCACACCGAGACGAGCGAGACGGGGCCGGGGGCGAGGGCGTCCTCGTCGCTCAGCGAGTAGCCGGTGGTGAGCTCCTCGGGGTGGTCGCCGCGGACCAAGCCGATGAGGAGGTAGGCGATCAGCGCGGCCGCGGCGCCGGCGAGCACGCCGAGGATCGGTTGGCGCCACCGGCGGCGGGGGGACGTCGTCGTCATGAGTCGACCGTAGGGGGCATGAGGGGGCCGGCCCAGAGGGAGCGCTGCCCCCGGTAGAGGTGCCCGCGATAGAGGTGCCCGCTCCCTTGGCGAGTGAGCGGACTACCTCCTGGCGAGTGACGAGATTTCTCCTCACGACTGAAGGGGGCGGTCTCAAGCGGTGCGCGCGGCCCGCGGGGGGGCGCTTTCGCTACTCTCGCGCGATGGAACGGACCAGGAGTCGCCGAGGCGTCTCGATCGGTGTTGCCCTCGCCGTGACCGGTGCCGCCATCGTGGCCATGACGGTGGCCGGGGGTTGGGGCCGTCTCGCCTATGCCGCCGGCGTGGTCGCCCTTCTGGCCGGGGTGATCTGGCTGATCACCACGGTCGTTCGCCGGCGTGCCGTCGCCGTCGTCGCGGGTGCCGCGGCGGTCGTGGTGATCGCCGCTGGGGCGATCGTCGCCGTCGTCGGTCTTCCGGGCGGGGAGCGACCGTGGGACGACGCCGACGCCGAGGGTCCGGGCGGATACGCCACCCGGCTCGGCGACCTGCACATCGAGGGCGGCACGGCGCGGGAGATCGCGACCGGCCGGGTCGTGTGGGCGATCGACGACGCCGAGTCCGCGGAGCCGGTCCTGGTCACCGACGAGCTCGTCGTGCTCAGCACCGATACGGCCACCGTGGCGGTCGATCCCGCCGACGGCGCCGTGCTGTGGAGCGCCCCGGTGGCCGGCCGTGGCATCGCCGTCGGCGACGGCGTGCTGGTGATGGCCGCCGTTGACGAGGGGGCCGTCGCCCTCGAGCTCGCCGACGGCGCGGTGCGCTGGGAGCGACCCGAACGCCCGACGCACGAGTGCGAGCTCGGCGAGGCCCGAGACCGGTACGTCCCGGCCGTCGAGGCGAGCACCGTGCTGCTGGTCTCCGAGGAGGACGGCCGCGCCACCGACGCGATGGTCGCCGCGATCGAGGACGGCACGACGACCGTCCCCGACGTCACCTGCGCGATCTCGGCACGCGTCATCGACGACACGCTGCTCGAGGTGCACGGCTCCGATCTCCTCGCCCGGTCCCCGTTCGACGGCAACCAGGAGTGGCGAGGCACGTTCCCCGATCTGTGGAACTTCCAGGGCAGCGGTCCGATTATCATCCTCCCGTGGAGCGACGCCGTTCCCGGGGGTGGCGCGGCCACCGTCGTCCACGTCAGCTCCGGCGAGACCGAGCCGGTCTACCCACCGGGCAGCAGGCGCGAGGAGCGGGACGACGTGCTCTGGCCCCGCGGCGCGCAGCGCGGCGAGCAGGTGTGGGCGCTGCTCCCCACCGGCGCAGGTCCCGCCGTGTGGAACCCGATCACGGACGACGTCGTAGCCGTGCCGGACGCGCACGACGTGACGCTCGACCACCTCGCGTCCAGCGGCGGATGGCTGGCGGTGTCCGGCTCGGTCCACGACATCACCGGGCACGCGTCCCCCGCCTGCTGGGCGGTATCACCGGAAGGGCAGGTCCACGGCCCGGTCGAGGGCGATCACTGCGTGGTCGGGGACGGCCTCATCCAGACGACCCGCGGGGTGTTCCCGGTCGAGTAGGTGGTGGGGCGTGGCCGGGCCAATCACGTGGCAGGGTCAGCTGCCGTCGACCACGCGGTTCGCGGCGTGCTTCCGCGCGAGGATCGCCCGAGCGTTGGGCTCGTCGACGTCGCGGACCCAGGCTGCGGCGTCGTCGGGGGACTTGCCGAACTCGACGTGACGGGCAACGAGGCGGCCTTGCCGCAGTTCGTCCGGGATGTCGATGAACCAGGTCTCGGTGAGGACGGCGGTCAGGCGGTGCCACGGGGCGGCGTCGGCGAGGAGGTAGTTGCCCTCGGTGATGACGAGGTCCGCGCCAGGGTCGATGGGCACGGCGCCGGCGATCGGCTGCTCGAGGTCGCGCTCGAAGCCGGGGACGTAGACGACGTGGTCCGTGGCGGCGGCCGCGCGCTCGAGGGCGGAGAGGTAGCCCCAGCCGTCAAAGGTGTCGATGGCGCCCTTGCGGTCGCGGCGGCCGAGGCGGTCGAGCTCGACGTCGGCGAGGTGGAAGCCGTCCATCGGAAGGATCCCGACGACGACGCCCCTCGCCTGTCAGCGGCCATGAAAAGCTGCCCATAGGTGGCCAGGGAATGACCCGCTGACGGCCACAAGGACTGCCCAGTGATGGCCACCGGCTCTGCCCGGTGCTGGCCATCTGGTTTGCCCGCGCTACTCGTTGCCCGCCGCGTCGTGAGACGGCGGGGGCCCCTTCCCCGGGTTGGATATCGGTGTCGAATCGAATCCAGCGAGGAAGAGGCCCTGAATGAAGGATGCCGTAGAAACCATGAGAATACTCAGTGCCTATGACCTGACCAGGTCATTGCGGGGTGCCGCCGAGTTGACCGGTTGCTCCCACCACACCGTGGCCCGGCTGGTGCAGGCCCGCGATGCCGGCCAGGCCCCTGGAGCCGGAGCCAGTCGCCCGAGGGTCACCGACGCGTGGCTGCCCAAGATCGAGGAATGGGTCGAGGCCTCCACCGGGCGGATCCGCGCCGATGTCGTGCACGACAAGCTCACCGTGATGGGCTACACCGGCTCGGAGCGTTCCACCCGCCGGGCGGTGGCGGAGGTGAAGGCCGCCTGGCGGGCTGGGAGGCGGCGGGTGCACCGGCCCTGGATCACCGAGCCCGGGGGCTGGTTGCAGTACGACTTCGGCGATGGGCCGGTGATTGACGGGGCCAAGACGGTGCTGTTCGTGGCCTGGCTGGCCTGGTCTCGCTTTCGGATCGTCATCGCCCTGCGTGATAGGACGGCTCCGAGCGTGTTCGCTGCCCTGGACCGGTGTTTCCGGCTGATCGGGGGTGCCCCGACGTATGTGCTCACGGACAACGAGAAGACGGTGACGGTCTCCCATGTGGCCGGGGTGCCGGTGCGCAACCAGGCCACCGTGGCGTTCGCGGCGCACTACGGGGTGGAGGTGCTGACCTGCCGGCCGGCGGACCCGGCTGCCAAGGGCGGGGTGGAGAACGCGGTGAAACTGGCCAAGGCCGATCTGGTTCCGAAGGACACCAACCTGCGGACCGAGTACACCTCGTTCGCCGAGCTCGAAGAGGCATGTCAGTCGTTCATGGCCCTGGTCAACGCCCGGGAGCACCGGGTGACCCGCCGCCGCCCGGCCGACATGCTCGCCGAGGAGGCTGGCGCGCTGCACCGCATCCCCGCCACGGCGCACACCGTCTCCTACGGGGTCGGACGCAGGGTGCCGGAGAACACGCCGATGGTCTCCTTCGAGAACGCCCAGTACTCGGTGCCGGCGCACCTGCTCGGGGCCGAGGTCTTCGTCCGCCATCACGGCACCGGCCCGGACTCGCAGGTGGTCATCATGCACGCCGGTGCCGATGGTCCGGTGGAGGTCGCCCGGCATCAGCTGGCCCGGCCCGGGTCTCCGGCCATCGACGACGCGCACTTCCCCGGCCACCAGGCGGACAAGGTGCCCGGGGACTACACCCCGACGCCTCGTTCGGCGGCGGAAGCGGAGTTCCTGGGCATCGGGGCCGGGGCGAGGACCTGGCTGGTGGAGGCCGCCGCGGCCGGCACGGCGCGGATCGGCCAGAAGATGGCCGAGGCCGTCACCCTGGCCAAGCTGACCGGCACCGACCAGGTCGACAAGGCCCTCGGGGTCGCCGCCGTGCACCACCGCTTCGCCCACGGGGACCTGTCCTCCCTGCTCACCGCCGCCGGCCACCGCACCGGGACTCACGCCGCGACGGAGGAACGGTCCCTGACGCAGGGCACCGCCGGCTGGGCCGGCCTCGGCACCACCAGCACCGAGGGGGCAGCCCGATGAGCATCACGACCCCGAACACCACCGCACCGGCGCTGCCGGCCGAGCTCGAGGCGCTGATGCGGCAGCTGAAGATGCCCCACGCCCGAGGGATCGCCGCCGAGGTCCTGGCCACCGCCCGGGCCCAACGCTGGGAACCGGCCGAAGTCCTCAAGGCTCTCTTGACGGAGGAGACCGCCGGGCGGGCCCGGTCCATGCTCGCCGCCCGGCGCAAGGCCGCCGGATTCCCCACCGGCAAGACCTTCACCACCTGGGATGAACAGGCCTCCTCGATCCTGGCCCCCACCCAGCAGTCCCTGCGCACCCTGGAATGGCTCTCACGCAGGGAGAACCTCGTGGTCTGCGGGCCCTCCGGCACCGGCAAGACCTTCTTCCTCGAGGCCCTGGGCCAGCAAGCCGTCGAGGAGGGCCGACGGGTGGCCTGGTTCACCCTTGAGGACCTCGGGGCGATGATCCGAGCTCATCGGCCCGATGACACCATCACCAAGGCCGTGGCCCGGATCCTGCGCGCCGACCTGGTCATCATCGATGACATCGGGCTGCTGCCGGTCGCCGACGATGCCGCCGAGGGCCTCTACCGGATCGTGGACGCCGCCTACGAGAAACGCTCCGTGGCCATCAGCTCCAACCTGCACCCAGCCGGTTTCGACGAACTGATGCCCAAGACCCTGGCCACCGCCACCGTGGACCGGCTCCTGCACCACGCCCACGTCTGCCAGACCACCGGAGACTCCGTGCGGATGACCCAGGCGATGGCCGGGAAGGGAGTCATGCCACTGAACTGATCCCATCACGGTGGCCAGCATCACCACCCAAGCGGGCAAACCAGCTGGCCACCAGTGGGCAGTTCTGATGGCCACCAGCGGGACGAAACACTGACCGCCTATGGGCAGAACTCAACGGCCCTTGACA
>NZ_JBUZNL010000023.1:0-27378 GCF_055326485.1 Georgenia sp. G2120
CAGGCCCAGGCCCGGCAAGTTGACCGGCGATCGCCGCCGCGGGGTGACCTCGGGTCGCGGCCGGCTATGGCCCCTGGTGCGGGACAAGCTCGAACAGCGGTGGTCTCCGCAGCAGATCGCACACTGGCTTCGTCAGGAGTATCCCGACCGGCCGGAGCGATGGGTGTCCCACGAGACGATCTACCAAGCGATCTACTACCAAGCTCGTGGCGGGCTGCGCAGCGAGATCGCACGCCAGGTCGCACTCCGTACCGGGCGGACCAGGCGGCGCCCCCAGTCCCGCCTCGCGCGGGCGGCACACTCGGGCAAGGCCTGGACCCATGGCCTGAACATCAGCACCCGGCCGGCCGAGGTCGAAGACCGGGCCGTGCCCGGGCACTGGGAAGGTGACCTGATCATCGGTGCGCGTAGCGCGTCGGCGATCATCACCCTGGTCGAGCGTTCCACGCGGTACGTCATGCTCGGCGCTCTACCGGAGAGCAGGGTCTCCGAGCAGGTGATCGACGTGCTGATCGAGACGATGGGCCGCCTGCCGGCCGAGCTGGCCGCGACTCTGACCTGGGATCAGGGCGCTGAGATGGCCAAGCACGCCCACTTCACGCTGGCGACAGACTGCCGGGTCTTCTTCTGCGACCCGCACTCGCCCTGGCAGCGAGGCTCGAACGAGAACACCAACGGCCTGCTGCGGCAGTACTTTCCCCGCTCGAGTACCGACTTCCGCACCTACGCCCAGCGCGACCTCGACGCCGTCGCCCGCGAACTCAACACACGACCACGCATGACACTGGGCTGGCAGACTCCAGCGAAACGACTCAACGACCTACTCGTTGCAACAACCACTTGAAACCGCCTTGCGGTTCGGAGCCCCAACCGCACTCTCGATGAGGCCGGCCGTCCGGTCGGTACCCGTCGAGAGTGCGGTTCGGAGCGGCGTCGAGCGCCCTGCCCACCGCACCGGGCGATCAGCCCCAGCCACCCGCCAGCGCGGACTCGAGCAGCCGCAGTCCTTCGGCCTCGTAGTTCTCGTCCCCCACCTGGTGCGCCCACACCGCCGTGAGCACGGCCTGGCGGACGAGCTGCCGCCGCCACGTGGCGGGCTCCCGCGGGTCGCCTCCGTACCCCTCGACGAACGCCTGCTCGGCACCGGCGACGTCGACGAACTCAGAGGTGCCAAGGCGGTAGAGGTCCTCCTCCGCCGGCCGCAGCTCGAACCGGCCGAGGTCGATGACACGCACGAGCCCGTCGTCGATCAGCCAGTTCCGCGGCTGGTAGTCGCCGTGGCTGGGGACGAGGACCGACGGCGGGGCCGGCCATGCCACGACGAGCTCGCGCACGCGGTCCGCGCTCGCGGCCGGGATGCGGTGCGGTGCGTCGAGGCGCGCGAGGACCTTGGCGTTGAGCCGCGACTCGTACTCGGTGTCTGGCTCGGTGTGCTGCGCGTGGAACGCGGCGAGCAGCTCGCCCGCCTGCCGGTAGGTCTCCGGGTCCGACGCCGACGGGTCACCGAGGACGAGCCGGCCGGGCAGGTACTCGGTGACGAGGAGCTTCGCGTCGGAGTCGCCGCGAACGAGCCTGGCCGCGCGTCCGCCGACGATCCAGGGCTCGGTCCACCCGTCGTGCGCGCGCAGCTCACGGGCGATGTGGGAGTCGGTGGCGCCACCGGCCTTGACGACGAGATCGCGGCCGGCGTGACTCACGCGCAGCACGGTCGTCCCGGAGATCGCCCAGCTCATGTCCTCGTCGACGACGGCGCCCGGGAGCCACTCCCGCAGCAGGTCGAGCTGCCGGCGGGCGAGTTCCGGGTGATCGGCGGCGAGGGACGACGGCGCGAGGCGGGCGGCGTCGTCGCAGTGCCTGGTACCCACGCACCGATGGAAACAGGACACGACGACGACGGTCACGCGATTTCGCGCCCCGGCGGCCACGGGCACGGAGCGGCCGCCCGACGGCGCGAGGTCAGGCCTCAGGGTTCGGGGCACCCGCCTCACGTGCACGGCGAGCCGAGGCGACGTCGTCGACCACCTCGGCGATGTGCCCCAGGCTGGTGATGAGCGAGCCGTACACCGGCCACGACGTCGGGGGGAGCTGTCGGTCGCGGCTCAGCTCGGCCGACAGCGTCTCCAGGCGGTCGGCGACGGGCTCGACCTCGGCGTCCGGGTCGGCGACCGCGCGGCCGCAGTCTCGCACGATCCCTACCCAGCTCTCACGGAAGTGCTCGTCCCACTCGCCCTGGGCGTACGTGGCGTTGTACAGCGTGCGTGAGAGGTTCCGCAGGGGCGAGACCCCCTCGTCGAGGCGCGGCAGGATGTCCTCGTAGCCGAGCCGGACGCCTCGGCGCCCCTCGACGTGGCGCTCGGGGAGGAACAGCCGGACGTTGCCTCGCCTGCTCTCCCGGGCGAAGCCGACCGATTGCCACGCCACGTCGACGGACCTGCTCATGGCCTCGGTCGCCTCGAACCAGTCGGTCGCCCGCTCCGTGTCCCAGCCCTCGGTGAACTCGTCCGCCATCTCGACGAGCACCTCACCCATCCGTCGGTTGATCGCATCGACGTGGCGCGCGGCCTGGGTGTCCCGCAGCGGTGGCACGACCAGCAGGTTGACGGCCACGCCGACGACGACGCCGAGACCGACCTCGAGGATCCGGTCGAGCAGGAGCGGCGCCTGGTCGTCGAAGCCGGTGCCGAGGACGAAGATCGCCGTCGTCGCGACGGCCGTCCCCTCGTCCCGGATCCACGGGGCACGCGCGACGGCGAGGCCGACCAGGATCGCGAGCGCGAACGTCCACCCGTTGACGCCCAGATAGCTGCCGATGAGGAACGACATCCCGACACCGAGCGCCGACGAGAGGGTGAGCTGCACGCCGCTCGACATCGACCGGTACACGGTGGCGTGGACGGTGAGCAGAGCGGTCCAGGGCGCCAGGAACGGCAGCTCGGAGTCGAGCACCGCGACCGACAGCCACCACGCGCCGGTCGCGGCGACGACACCCTTGAGGATCTGGAGCAGCTCGGTCGTGAGCTCGGGCCGCGCGAGAAGCTCACGCAGCCGGCTGCCCGAGCCCTCCCCAGGACGTCCGCGGGTGCGTCCGCCCCGGCCCGGCCCGCCCGGTCCAGCGGGCACCTGCTCCTTCGGCGGCGACATGTGATCCTCTCGGGTGCACGACAGTCCCGGCGGAGTCCGTACCGACCTCGAGGTCCGCAGCTCGGACGGGACATCCGGCGCCACGGTCGCACACCCCTGGTGCGCGCGCCCGTCGAGGACACCGTGCTCGGCACAGGATCCCTCCGCGCCCGAGGATCGGCCGATCCGCCGACAGCGAGACACCTAGACTGTCCCGGTGGCGGCCGGCCGTGGCCACCCACGCCTCCATAGCTCAATGGATAGAGCACCGGCCTTCTAATCCGTAGGTTCCCGGTTCGAGTCCGGGTGGGGGCACCATGCCCGCGCGACGCCGCGCACAGGTGCGGGCACCGCACACGATCGCCCGTCGCGTCAGCCATCGTCGCGCGCCAGGACGCCGATCCCCCTAGGCTCGTACCCGTTCCCGAGTCATGAGGAGGCAGTCAGATGAGCAAGGTGTCGTTCCTGGTCGGACTGGGCGTGGGGTTCGTGCTCGGCGCACGCGCCGGCCGCGGTCAGTACGAGAAGATGAAGCGCCAGGCCACGCAGATCTGGGAGAACCCCAAGGTCGCGGAGGTGCGCGAGCAGGCGGCCGAGAAGGCCGAGGAGCTCGCGAAGCACGCGCCGGGCGCTGCCGCCTCCGCCGCACGCACCGCGAAGGACAAGGTGGGTGAGGCCGTCGAGGAGCGTCGCGAGCGCTCCGCCGGCGACGACGCAGCACCCGAGAGCACCGGGCCGTCGCCCGCGGTCGACGCCGGGATCAAGGACGCGCCGAACCGCGCCGACACCGCCTGAGGCAGTCAGCACCGATACACGCACGACGACGCCGGGCTCCCGCGAGGGGGCCCGGCGTCGTCGTCCGTCCGGAGGCCCGTTCCTGGCCGGAAGCTCGGCTCTCAGCCGCACTCTCCACGGACGGGATTCACGCGCAACGCCGACGAACCGCAATCTCGACGCGCACCAACCGCAATCTCGACGGAAGGGCTACGGTCAGGCGCCTCACCGGCGGACCATCTCGTTGATCCATTCGGGCGCGTAGGGCGAGGTGCAGTTCGGCGGCGTCGGGTAGTCCTTGAGGACCTCGAGCCGCTCCCCGATGCCGAGCGACCGCGCGCGCAGGTCAGGGTTCTCGATCCCGATGTGCGCGAGGCAGGTGTTCATCGCCCACTGGAGCCGCTCGGGGGCGTCCTTCATCCGGGCCTCGATGACGTCGAGCAGCCCGCCGAGGTCGAGCCCCTCCGGCGACTTCCTGATCCGGACCGAGGTGAGGTCCCAGCCGGCGCTCTCGACCACCGGGTCGGGGTCGGTCAGCCAGCTCACCCGCAGGTCCTCGACGTGCGAACTCTTGCCGACCACGTAGCTGACCAGCCAGTCCTGGACCTTCGGGGTGCGGGCGTCACGCAGCATCGCGTCCAGCTCGTCACGCTCGAACGCCTTCGGCCGGCACACGAGCAGCGCGAGCAGTCGGGCGGCGGTGTCCTCGGTCGCCCAGAGGTCCGTCGCGAGCTCGTGCCGGGTCTTCAGCCGCTTGGCGATCGCGCGCAGCTTCGTCAGGTTGACGCCGTGGTCGTCACCGTGGCGCTCGTTGACGGCCCGCATCCGCGGGTCCTCGAGCTCGCGGAGCTCGGCGAGCAGGCTGTCGACGCCCTCCTCGGGCGCGGCGGTCGGCGTGGTCGCGGTCGCCATCACGGCTCCTCTCCTGGGTCCTCGCCCCAGTATGCGCGCAGGCCCGCCCCGGTCACGGTGGGTGCGAGTCACCGTGCCCGGGGCGGGCCTGCGGGGATCCGTGCGACGTCGGGCACCCGACGTCGCACAACGGCGACGAACCGCAATCTCGACGAGCACCAACCGCAATCTCGACGAGGAGGATCCGGTCGGGCGCCCGGGCGGCCGCGTCGACCGCGCCGGACGATCCCCGACGACGAGCTGCGTCGTCGCCGAGGGTCGCCGTCCGGCTCGCCGGACCGCGACCCTGCTCAGCGGGCGTCGGCCCGCGCGAGGACGTAGCTCGTCGACGCGGCCTGCGCCCCGCGGTGCGTCCGGTCGGCCGAGATGCGGTCCCCGACCTCGTCGCGGACGATCGCTGACAGGGTGCGCCGGGCGGCGGCCGCGACGCGAGCGCCCACGGACGGACGGGGAGTCGGCCGGGACGTCCGCGGCACGACCGTCGCGACGTGCCGACGGATCGCCTCGGGGCAGACGACGGTGGTGGTTGCTGTGCTCATGATTCTCCAACCCGAGCGGCGCGCATGAGCGCGCCGAGGTGCATGCCCGCCCCTGCGGGCGGAGGAGATGGGCACGACGTCGAACCGCGCGGCTGCGCGGATGGTGGTCGTCGTCGCCTCGTTCGCGGTCGCTCGTGGGCGACCGGGGCCGTTCAGCGGTGTCGGCTAGGCGAGGCGGAGAGCCCCGCCGTGCGCCGACGCCGGACCAGTGCCGGTGGCATTCATCTGATCCTCCTTCGCGTCGTGCGGACTGGCGGGTGGTGAGACCGCCGGGATCGTCCCGGTCGGTCTCACAGGGACAACTTCACCAGGCCGTGCACGCGATGTCAGGTCTTTTTCCCGACGACGGCCTACCGTCCGCCGTTCGTCCCATTCGACCACCGAGCACCGACATCGAGAGCGCGAGGTTCCCTCGGCGGGGGCTGCGTCCCGGCCGGCCCGGACGAGGGGCGGTCCGGCGGTCCGGACGGCCCCGGCGATCAGGCCAGGCCGGCCTCGCGGGCGACGATTGCCGCCTGCATCCGCGAGGCGACCCCGAGCTTGGCGAGCACCCGTGAGACGTGGGTCTTCACCGTCGCCTCCGCGATGAACAGCTCGGCGGCGATGGCCGCGTTCGACAGCCCCCGCCCCAGGGCGGCAAGTACCTCGCGCTCGCGGTCCGTGAGGTCGACGCCGATGCCGCCGGGACCACCCGGACCGCTCGCACCAGGGGGCCCGCCTGCTGCAGCTGAACCTGAGCCGTCGTCGACCGCGCCACCGGCGGCGCCGCCGGCCGCCGCACCGCCGACCGCCCCGAGACCACCGCCGCCCACTCCGGCACCAAGCCCTCCCCCGCCCTCGCCCCGCAACCCCGGTCCGACGAACGCCGCGAGCACCCGGCGCGTGACCTCGGGGGCGACGACGCCGTCACCGGCCGCGACGGTCCGGACGGCGTCGATGAGAGCCTCGGGCTCCGCGGTCTTGAGGAGGAACCCGGCCGCGCCGGCGCGCAGGGCGCCGAACACCACCTCGTCGACGTCGAAGGTCGTCAGCACGAGCACCTGGGCGAGGTCCTCGCCGACGATCGTGCGCGTCGCCTCCACCCCGTCGACGCCGGGCATCCGGACGTCCATGACGACGACGTCGGGCCGCAGCGAGCGGGCGTTGAGGATCGCGGCGCGACCGTCGGCGGCCTCCCCCACCACCTCGACGTCGTCGGCGGCGTCGAGCAGGAGGCGCAGTCCCCCGCGGATCGCGGCGTGGTCGTCGGCGAGCAGCACCCGGATCATGCGGTTGCCTCCGTCACGGCGTCGTCCCCGGCGGCTTGCCCCGGTAGCTCGGGGACTCCCGTCGTTCCCGCCGGATCGGTCGGCAGATCGGCGCGGACCTGCCACACGCCGTCACGGACCCCGGCGTCGAACGTGCCGCCCATCGCCTCGGTGCGCTCGCGCATCGAGAGCAGCCCGATCCCGGGGGACGGCGTCGCGAGATCGACGTCGGCCGCGCGGTCGTCGCGCAACTCGTTGGTCACCACGAGGGACAGTGTGCCGCCGGTGCCCTCGAGCTCGAGGTGCGCGTCACCGGCGCCGTGCCGCAGCGCGTTCGTCAGCGCCTCCTGGACGATGCGCAGGGCCGACTGCGCGACCGGCGTCGGAGCCGTGACCGCGACGCTCCCGTCCGGGGCGAGCACGTGCGGGTCGACGGTGAGGGCGAGCCCCGCGTCCCGGGTCCGCTCGACGAGCGCCGGGAGCTCGTCAAGTCCCGCGGGCGACGCCCACGGCTCGTCGGACCCGGAGCGCAGGAGCCCCACCATCGTCCGCATCTCCTCCAGAGAGGCCACTGCCTCGCGCCGCACCGCGGTCAGTGCCGCCCGGTCGCGCTCCCCGTCGGGCGGTACCGCGAGCGCGGCCCCGGAGTGGATGCCGATCGCGGACAGGTGGGAGGAGATGACGTCGTGCAGGTCGCGGGCCATCGACGTCCGCTCCTCCCGGACGGCGTCGGCCCGCTCCCGCTCGGCGGCCAGGGCCACGGCGTCGGCACGCTCCGCCTCGAGCCGCGCCTTCTGCGCGGAGACCTCGGCGAGCTCGTGCCCGCGCCGCACCTCGGTCGCCCACCAGATCGGCATGACGCCCAGTCCGGCGACCTGGAGCACGGTCGAGATCCACACGCGCGAATCGCTCTCACCGATCGCAGTGCCGACGCCGGCGAGCACCGCCACCACCCCGACACCGACGAGCAACCCGATCCGCATCCGCCGCGACCCGACGAGCGCGGCATGGTGGATGAGCTCCCAGATGACGAGCAGCATCGCCACGCTTCCACCGAGCGCGAGGTCGACGAGGAGCAGCAGCGTCCCGACGACGAGCGACCCGCCCGCGTGGAGGCTGCGCAGTGCGACGACGGCGCTGCCCGCGACCAGTGTGACGACGAACCACCACGGCGAGATCGACCCGGCGTCGGCCCCGTAGACCGACGGCAGGTTCGTCAGCGGGTAGAGCCCGAGCCCGAGCGTGAGGAGCCCGATGCCGACGACGAAGCCGGCGGCACGCACGTCCTTGGTCCGGTCCGGGGTCACGGGGTCCATCCCAGCACGCCCGCCTTGTCGAGAAGGTCCGTCGAAGGATGTACCCGTTCGTCGCTCCGTTCGACGGACGCGCACGCGAGGGCCACCCCGGAGACTGGCGTCATGGACTTCCTCGGATCCTTCTCGGACGGCGCGATGTCGCAGCCGGCGCTCGCCGGTGTGCTGGCCGTGCTCGCGCTCATCGACTCGACGAGCTTCGGCACCCTGCTCATCCCGGTGTGGCTCATGCTCGCCCCCGGCCGCCTGCGCCCGGGGCGCGTGCTGGTCTTCCTCGGGACCGTCGCCGGGTTCTACCTCGCGGTCGGGATCGCCGTCATGCTCGGCGCCGACGCCTTCCTCTCCGCCTTCGGCGACCTGCTGTCCGGACGGCCCGCGGGGGTGGTCATGATGGTGCTGGGCGTCGGACTGGTCCTCCTCAGCTTCGCCCTCGACTCCCCTGCCGCCAAGCGCCGGGCAGCCGAGCAGGCCGAGCACGGTGGCGGTCGGATCGGCCGGTGGCGCGAGCGCGCCATGGGGGTCGAGTCCGACGACAACGCTGCGCGGGGCGGTGGCGTGGGCAGTGCCGTGAACGGTCGGCTCAGCACCGGGTCCGTGTCATGGTCCGAGTCGGCCCTTCCCACCTCGACGACGACGCGCGGGCGCGGATCGGTCGGCGCGCTCATGGGCCTGGCCCTCGCGGCAGCGGCCATCGAGGTGGCCTCGATGCTCCCCTACCTCGCGGGTATCGGTCTCATCTCCACCCAGGGGCCGGGCTGGCCGACATCGGTGCTGTGGCTGGCCGCCTACTGCCTCGTGATGATCACGCCGGCGCTCGTCCTGCTCACGGGCCGGCTCGTCGCCGCTCGTCAGCTCGACGGACCGCTGCGCAGGCTCGACAGCTGGCTCACGCGCAACGCGGCGTCGACCACCGCGTGGGTCGTCGGCATCGTCGGCGTGGTCCTCGCGCTCAACGGGCTCCAGCAGTTCCAGGGCTGAGCGGCGCCCCACCTACTGGACCGGCTCCCAGCTGCCGCAGCGGTTCGAGCTGAAGGCGACGTCGGAGGCGGCGATGGTGACGATCGACCCCGGGTTGCTCGTGAAGTCGTTGGCGATGATGTCCGACAGCTCGCCCGACGTGCCGGCGAGGCGCTCCCAGTAGCACCCGTCACCGGTGCCGGTCGACCGGTACGTTCCCGGGGCGATGTCGGTCCCGACCAGGTGGGTGCCCGCACCGAACGAGGCGGAGTCGATCTCCTCCTCCACGGCGCCGACGGCGACCTCGCGCTCGCCGACCTCGGTCTCGCGCTCGCCGATGTCCGTCTCACGTTCGGAGATCTCGGTCTCACGGGTGTCGAGGCCACTCTCGCGCTCGTCCAGGCCCACCTCACGCTCGTCGAGGCCGGCCTCGCGCTCGTCGTGCCCAGCCGTCGCGTTGTCGAGGTCGGTGAGCGCCTGGTCGCGCTCCGCGGTGACGTCGGTGACCTGCTGCTGCGCGGACGCGAGGTCGCCCTCGGTGGTGCCGAGCGTCGTCAGTGCCTCGTCCCGCTCGGACTCGGCGGTGGTGAGCCGGCCCTCGAGGCCGGCGTACTCCTCCGATGCGGTCGGGTCGGCGGTCATCCGTCCGCCGAGGAAGCCGGCGACCAGGGCGAGCGCCGCCACGAGGGTGGCGAGGGCGACGATCCGGGCGCGGCCGCCGCGGCGCGCCGGGGAGGTCGCAAAGGGCGCGTCGTCGGCCGGGTCTTGCTCGGTGGCGGTGGCGGTGGCGGTGGCGCAGCCGTACGCCGGGGCGTCGGCGTGGCCCTGACCGGCGTCGGGCGCGTAGGTCGGCGTGTACACGGGGGCGTAGGTGTCGGCGACGTCGCCGTTCGTCGAGGACGGCGGCACGCCGTCGGGGAAGGTGTCAGGCACGGGGGCTCCCTGGCTGATTCGGGTGGGGGGACGACGCGTCCGGGGGAACGCGTCGATGCCAAGGTATGGACCATCACCGACATCGAGAGCAGTTGACGAATCGACGCGCCCCCTGCCCAGCACTCTCGACAGGAAGCCGGACGCTCCGAACCGCAATCTCGAGGAGAGCTGCGCAGCCAGTCTTCGCGCTGAGCCGCACTCTCGACCAACTGGTCAGTCCTGAGGCGCACTCTCGACAGAAGGGGCGGCGCGGAGGTGCGCCCGCTCCCCCTGCTTGCCGATGAGGCTGAGGTACTCGACAGGTCCGTCCGGGGTGGCGCCGAACCAGTGCGGGGTGCGGGTGTCGAACTCGGCCGCCTCGCCCGGCCCGAGGATCATGTCCTGCTCACCGAGCACGAGGCGCAGCCGGCCGTCGAGGACGTAGACCCAGTCGAACCCCTCGTGCGTGCGCGGCTGCGGGACCTCTCCCGGCCGGCCGGCGGGCCGGACGAACTTGTAGGCCTGGATCCCGCCGGGACGGCGCGAGAGCGGCAGGACCACCGCGCCGTGGTCCCCGGCAAGGGGACGCATGTTGATGCGCGGGTCGCCGGTCGGCGGGGCGTCGACGAGCTCGTCGAGCGTCACGCCGTGCACCCGGGCGAGCGGAAGCAGCTGCTCGAGGGTGGGCCGGCGCAGGCCGGACTCGAGGCGGGACAGGGTGCTCGCGGAGATCCCGGTCCGCTCGGCGAGCTCCGCCAGCGTGACGTCGCCACGCTGCCGGAGGCGGCGCAGCCGCGGCCCGACGGCGTCGAGCGTGTGGTCGAGGTCGGGTGCCATGCCCCCAGTTTGCCATTCGGCAACTCTGCTTGCCATACGGGAAATGGCCGCGCAGGCTCGTCAGCACACCGACTCCCGGGGCGAGCGCCCCGCCGACGCATGTGAGGACCACCATGACCACGCCCGACCGCACCACTTCGCCCACGACGACGACCACCACCCCGTCCGATCCCGCCACGAACGACGACACCCTCCCGACGACGAACGACTCCCCCTCCCCCGCGACCTACGACGCCGTCGTGGTGGGCGGTGGTGCGGCCGGGCTCAGCGGCGCACTCATGCTCGCTCGCTCGCGGCGTCGCGTGCTCGTTCTCGACGGCGGCGAGCCCCGCAACGCCCCGGCCGACGCCGTCCACGCACTCATCGCCCTCGACGGCACACCGCCCCTCGAGCTGCTCGCCCGCGGGCGGGCCGACGTCGAGCGGTACGGGGGCGAGATCCGGCCCGCGAAGGTCCGGGACGCCCGGCAGGACGGCGACCTGTTCGTCGTCACCACCGACGACGGCTCGACGGTCCGCGCCCGCAGGCTGCTCCTCGCCACCGGGGTGCTCGACGAGCTGCCCGAGCTGCCGGGCCTGCGGGAGGGCTGGGGTTCCGACGTCGTGCACTGCCCGTTCTGCCACGGCTGGGAGGTCCGCGACCGCGTCATCGGCGTGCTGGGCTCCCGTCCGATGGCCGTCCACCAGGCGCTGATGTTCCGCCAGCTCTCCGAGCGGGTCCGGCTGTTCGCGTGGGACCTCGAGCTCGCCGCGACCGACCGCGAGCGACTCGCCGCCCGCGGGGTCGAGATCGTCACGGGCACGCCCGATGGCATCGTGCGTGAGGGCGGCCGGGTGTCGGGCGTACGGATGGATGACGGGCGAGTCCTCGAGGTCGGGGCGGTGACGGTCCAGACCGTGCTCCACCCGCGCCTCGAGCCGTTCGCGGCGCTCGGCCTCGAGGTCGCCGAGAACGTCATGGGCACCGCGGTCGCAGCCACCCCGACCGGCGCGACGAACGTCCCCGGCGTATGGGTGGCCGGGAACCTCGCGGACGTGTCGATGCAGGTGGGTGCCGCTGCCGCGCAGGGGGCGCTGGCCGGGGGCCACATCAACGGCGACCTCGTCATGGCCGACGCCGACCTGGCGGTCGCAGCGGCCGCCGCCTGACGGTCGCGCGCCTCGAGGCGGGTCGGGCGGGGCCGCCGGGCCGCCGCGGCCTGCCCGGCGCCGCCTCCCAACCGCAATCTCGGTGAGAAGGTCCTGATCTCGCCACGGATGTCGGCGGCCCTCGCTAGCCTCCGACCACACGGCCCCGCCCCGGGCCCGACGGACGGACGGCACCCCATGGCGACGCACTCGACCGACTACCGCGACACGCTGATCACCCCGGCCCCCGACACCCGGGCGACGCACCCGACGGAGCCGCCGACCGGGAAGGGCACGGTCGCGGAGCTGCAGTACGAGCGGCTCGCACCGACCGACTACGCCCTCACCAGCGACGAGCTGCTCCTCGACGTCCACATGGTCCGCCGCGGGATCCCCGCGACGGACGTCGACCGGGCGCGGGAGGAGTTCTTCTCGAAGGGGCAGCCGTGCCTGCGCGCCTCGCCGCTGACGAAGACCTACGGCTGGGCCGTGCACTTCGACGCCGAGGGGCGCATCGCGCTCGTCGAGCCCGGCTCCGACCGCTACGACGAGCTCGTGGCCGACGAGTCGGTGACGAAGCGACCGGCGATGCGGTCCTCGCGGTGAGGCGACGACGGCCGGGAGGAAACTCGCGTGCGTCGGTACGCGTCCCTCAGGCGAGTGCTCGGACGGTGGTCCCGACGAGTTCGACGAGGTGGGCGGCGTCGTCGCCGGCCGGATCCTGGTCCGGATCATAGATCGCCATGCTCAGGCCGAGGCAGCCGCCCTCCGCCCCGGCCGCCGTCATCGCTACGGCAAGCTGGCCGAGGTCCAGGCCGTCGGGCTCGTCGGGGTAGTCGGGCAGGCCCTGCGCCGGGACGACTGTCGGGTCGAGGACGTCGACGTCGACGTGGAGCCACCACCCGTTCGTCCGCTCCCGCAGGTGGCGAGCGGCGTCACGGGCTGCACCACCGGGATCGGCACGCATCGACGTGAGATCCCGCGACCATACGCCGAGGTCGGCGAGGCTGCCGACGTTGAACCGCCGCCGCCAGTCGGCGTCCCGCTGCCCCAGCAGGCACAGCGAGTCGGTGTCGAGGGCCGGGAGCGGGACCCCGAGCCCGTCGCGCAGCGTTCGCCCGGTCAGCCCCAGGAGAAGGCCGACCTCGCAGTTGGCTGCCTCCCCGTCCTCGACGACGTCGAGCGGCATCGTGTCCTCGTGGCCGTCGAGCAGCAGGAGCCCGGGTGCCCTCCACGTCTCCGCCAGGCCCCCGACGACGCCGAGCAGAAGCGAGCAGTCACCGCCGACGACGACCGGGAATCGACCAGCCGCCACGGCCGCCCGGGTCCGTCGGGCGAGCTGGTCGATCATGGCGAGGAGGGCCGGTTCGTTGAGCAGTCCGGTCGACGGTCCACGTACCGCCTCGAACGGGGGCAGGTCGAGGTCGTCGGTGTCCTGCACGGCGTTCGGGCGCATCGACTCGGCGATGCCGTGCTCGCGCAGCGCCGCCGCGGCGCGCGCCTGGTGTCCATCGCGGCCGTAGCCGTCGAACGGGACGCCGATCAGCTCGATCGTCGTCATGATCCACTCGTCCCGGCTACGGCCGCGGGATGTTGCGCAGGTTCGAGCGCGCCATCGACACGACCTCGCCGGCGCCCTTGGTGAAGACGATCTTGCTCATCGCGGTGGCGAACCCGAAGACCTGCTCGCCGGTGATCGACGGCGGCAGCGAGAGCGCGTTGGGGTCGGTGACGATGTCGAGCAGCGCCGGACCGGGGTGGGCGAGCACCTCGGCGATGCCGGCCTCGAGCTCCTTCGGGTCGGCCACCCGCACGGCGTGCCAGCCCATCGCCTCGGCGATCGCGGCATAGTTGGTCGACGGCACGTCCACTCCGTGGTCCGGCAGCTTGTCCACGAGCATCTCGAGCTTGACCATGCCGAGCGTCGAGTTGTTGAAGAGCATGACCTTGACCGGCAGCTCGCACTGGACGGCGGTGAGCATGTCGCCCATGAGCATCGACAGACCGCCGTCCCCGCTGAACGCGACCACCTGGCGGTCCCGGTCGGCCACCTGGGCGCCGAGCGCGTGCGGGAGGGCGTTCGCCATCGACCCGTGCAGGAACGAGCCGATGACACGGCGCCGGCCGTTGGGGGTGACGTAGCGGGCCTGCCACACGTTGCACATGCCGGTGTCCGCGGTGAACACGGCGTCGTCGGCGGCCGCCTGGTCGATGAGCGAGGCCGCGTACTCCGGGTGGATCGGCACGAGGTCCTCGGCATTGCGCGTGTAGGCGCCGACGGTCGAGTCCATCAGCTTCTCGTGCCGCTTGAGGGTCTTCTTCAGGTAGGAGCGCGAGCGCTTCGCCGCCACGCGGTCGAGCAGTCCGCGCAGGAACGGGCCCACGTCGGCGTGGACGGGGAGGTCGACGCCGGTGCGCCGTCCGATCACCTCGGCCCGGCGGTCGACCTGGATCGTCGTCGGCCCGTCGGGCAGGAACTGGTCGTAGGGGAAGTCGGTCCCGAGCAGGAGCAGCAGGTCGGCGTCGTCCATGCCCTCCGCGGCTGCGCCGTACCCGAGCAGACCGGTCATGCCGACGTCGAAGGGGTTGTCGTGCTGCACCCACTCCTTGCCGCGCAGCGAGTGGCCCACGGGCGCGCCGATCCTGTCCGCGAGCTCGATCAGCTCGTCGTGCGAGCCCCGCACCCCGGCGCCGGCGAAGATCGCGACCCGCTTGGCGTCGTCGATCGCCTCGGCCGCGGCGTCGAGCGCCGACTGCGCGGGCTCGAGCGTGCCGCGCACGGTCGGCACGTAGGCGGGTGCGTCCGCGGTGGCCTCCTCGTCCGCGACGTCGCCGGGCAGGGTGACGACGGCGACGCCGGGGGCGGCGAGCGCGTGCGTGATCGCGGAGTGCACGATCCGCGGCGACTGGGTGGGCGTGCTGACGAGCTCGCTGTAGACGGAGCACTCCGTGAAGAGCCGGTCGGGGTGGGTCTCCTGGAAGAACTCCTGGCCGATCTGCGGTGTGGGGATGTGGCTGGCGATCGCGAGGACGGGCGCGCCGGACCGGTTGGCGTCGTACAGGCCGTTGATGAGGTGGAGATTGCCGGGACCGCACGATCCCGCGCACACCGCGAGCTCACCGGTGATCTGGGCGTCCGCGGCGGCAGCGAAGGCCGCTGCCTCCTCGTGGCGGACGTGGATCCAGTCGATGCCGCCCTCGGCGCTCCCGCCGGTGCGGCGGACGGCGTCGACGATGGGGTTGAGGCTGTCACCGACGATCCCGTAGATGCGCCGCACCCCCACGGCCTGCAGCTGGGCGACGATCTGGTCGGCGAGCTTCACGGGGCAGTCCTCCTCGGGCCCGTGGGCACCCCGACTCCGGCCGCCGGGCCACGGGTCGTTCGTCGTCCCGCCAGGCTACGGCCCGGGCGCACGCCTCGCGCGTCGGGGCGACGCGGGCGCGGTCAGAGCAGGCCGAGCTCGGCGAACGCGCGGGTCAGGCCCTCGCGCTCGGGTCCCGGCGCCGTCCGGTCGGCGGCGGCCAGGACACGCGGGTCGGACCCCTCGATGGCCACGCCGATGCCGGCCTCGCGCAACATCTCGAGGTCGTTCATGCCGTCGCCGAAGGCGATCGAGTCGGTCACGTCGGCACCGAGGTGCGCGAGCGCGGCCCGCATGCCGACCGCCTTGTGCATACCGGCGAGGTAGAGCTCGCCGGACGAGGGGTGCAGGCCGGGCACGGAGGCCTCGAGGGACAGGACGGCCTCGCCGGCCTCGCGGGCGAGCTGGTCGTTCGGGACCCCCGACTCGACGACGACGGCCTTGGCGAAGGGGCGGCCCCTGAGGTCGTCGACGACGGACATGCCGGCGAGGATGTCGGACGGCCCGGAGTGCCTCGAGCCGTCGACGGAGGCCTCGTGGCCGGCGACCGCCGCGCTGACGACCTGCTCCGCGTGCCGGTTTCCCAGGAGCGCCCCAGGCGTCTCGAGCACGAAGGTCACGTCGTAGGACTCGAGCACGTCGATGAGCCGGTCGCCGAGCTCGACCGGGAACCGCTCGTCGGCGACGACCTCGCCGTCGACCTCGACGTACGCCCCGGCCGTGGCGACGTACCCGTCGAAGCCGGCGGCAGAGATGCGCTCGGGGAGCATGATCCGGGGTCGCCCCGTGCACAGCAGCACCCGGTGGCCGGCCGCACGGACGGCCTGCACAGCCCGCACGTGGCCCGGGGGTACCTCGCCCTGGTGGGCGTAGGTGCCGTCGACGTCGAGGAACACGATCTTGCTGTCGGTCATGGTCCGATTCTCCCCCGACGGGCCGTCGACGGCACAGCCGTCCGCCGGTCGGCGGCCTCCCCCGACGGCCGGCAGACGCGCCCCTCAGTCGGCGGCGTGCTTGCCGCCGCCGGAGTCGTCACCCTCGTTCAGGACGTGGGCGTCGTCCGGCGGTGCCGCCGCGTGGGCCCCGGAGGTGGAACCGTCGGATGGCTTCCGCCCCTCGCCGGCCCGGGCACCTGACGCGGGGGCCGATCCAGCGTCCGTACCAGCCGCGCCCGCACCAGCCTCGGCCTCGCCGGCGCCGGCATGCACGAGCACGGGGGCGTCGTCGTCGCCGACCCGCTCCTCCTCGCGGACCCGGGCCGCTCCCCCGCCGGCGCGCAGCCGCTCGAGCTCGGCGCTGGGCGCAGCGGTGTCCTCGCCGCGCTCCTCACGCGCCGCCACGACCTTCTCCAGCCGGGCGATCTCCTTCTCCCGCGCCCGCCGCTCGCCGCGCCCCTCGGTCAGCTCGTAGAGCACCGGGACGAGCAGCAGCGTGAGGATCGTCGAGGTGATGAGGCCGCCGATGACGACGATCGCGAGCGGCTGCGAGATGAACGCACCGCCGCCCGTGATGCCGAACGCCATCGGGATGAGCGCCATGATCGTCGCGGCCGAGGTCATGAGGATCGGGCGCAGGCGGTGCCGCCCGCCCTCGACGACCGCCTCGCGCAGGTCCATTCCGGCCGTGCGGTACTGGTTGATGAGGTCGATGAGGACGATCGCGTTCGTCACGACGACGCCGACGAGCATGAGCGCACCGACGAGGGCCGCGACCCCGAGCGGCGTGTCCGTCAGCCACAGCCCGAGAATCGCGCCGGTGGCGGCGAACGGGATCGACACGAGCAGCACGAGCGGCTGCACGAGCGAGCGGAACGTCGCCACCATGACGAGGTAGACGAGCGCCACGGCGAGCCCGAGCGCGAGGAAGAGGTTGCCGAACGCGTCCTCCTGCTCGGCGCTGACGCCGCCGATCTCCACGCTGACGCCCTCGGGCTCGTCGACCGAGTCGAGCGCCGTGGCGAGCTCGGCGTTGACCGTCTGCAGGTCGGCGATCTCGGTCGCGGCGGTGATCGACGCCGAGCGGAGTCCGTCCTGGCGGGTGATCGAGGCCTGCTGGCGCTCCTCAGCGACGTCGGCGACGTCGTCGAGCACGAGCGGCGCCTCCGGGGACCCGCCGAGCGGCAGAACGCTCAGCTCGTCGACGGTGGCCGGCGCCTCCCCGGAGAACAGGACGATCGGGAGGGTGCCGTCCTCGGTGTCGACGTCGCCGGCCGGGAGGCCGTTGATCGCCGCGTAGGCGATGCCGCCGACGGCGGACTCGGTGAGGCCGAGCGAGGCCGCGGCGGACCGGTCGACGGCGACCTGGATGAAGGGCAGGTCCGAGGCGAGCGAGCTCTCGACGTCGCGCAGCCCGTCGATCCCGGCGATCGCCGCCTCGACCTCCTCGGCGGTGGCGGCGACGTCCTCGCCGTCGGCGCCGGAGACGATGACCTCGACCCCGGAGGAGAACCCGCCGGCCGAGCCGGGCGCCACGGTGACGGTGCCGGCGTCCTCACCGAGGGCCTCGAGCCGCTCGCGGACGTCGTCCTCGACGGCACCCGCGTCGGCGTCGACGTCGAGCGTCACCGAGAAGGTGACGTCCTGCGCCATGCCGAAGGCCGCCATCGCGGGATCGGCCGACCCGACCGTGACCTGGTAGCTCTCGACCTCCTCGACGTCGGCGAGCACGTCCTCGACCTGCTGGGCGGCGGCGTCCTGGGCCTCGAGCGTGACGCCCGTGGGCAGGTCCTGGGTGACCGAGATCGCGTTCTCGCCCGTGTCACCGATGAAGTCGGTGGGCAGGCGGGTCGCACCGAACACGGTGGCCGCCATGAGGACGACGGCGCCGCCGATGGTGAGCCAGCGGTGCCCGAGGACGCCGCGCAGCGAGGAGACGTAGCCGCGCTGCAGGATGCTCCTGCGCTCCTTCTCCTCCGCCTCGACGCGGGCGGTGGCGGCGCGCTCGGGGTCGACGGGCGTGCGGAGGAACCAGTAGGCGAGCACCGGGACGATCGTCAGGGCGACGAGCAGGGACGCGCCCAGTGCGAGGGCCACGGTGAACGCGAAGGGGCGCAGGAGCTCGCCGACCATGCCGCCGACGAGGCCGAGCGGGACGAACACGGCGGCGGTGGCGACGGTCGCGGACGTGACGGCGCCGGCCACCTCCTTGACGCCCGTGAGCACGGACTGCCGCTTCGACGTCCCGTAGGACTGATGCCGGGCGATGTTCTCGATGACGACGATCGAGTCGTCGACCACGCGGCCGATCGAGATCGTCAGCGCCGCCAGCGTGAACATGTTGAGCGAGTAGTCGGCCACCTTGAGCGCGAGCAGCGCGACGAGCAGCGAGAGCGGGATCGAGATCGCCGTGACGGTCGTCGCGCGGATCGAGCGCAGGAACAGCAGGATGACGAGGACGGCGAACGCGAGGCCGAGCACGCCCTCGACGGCGAGGTCCTCGATGGACTGCTGGATGAAGACGGCCTGGTCGAACGCGACGACGAGCTCGCCGCCGTCGCCGAGGGAGCCCTCGAGCTCGGGCATGAGCTCGCGGATCTGCTCCGAGATCTCCACCGTGTTGCCGTCGGGCGTGGCCGTGATCGCCAGCCCGATGCTCGCGACCCCGTCGGTGCGGGTGAGCGACGTGGCGGGCACGTCCTCGACGGCGACGTCCGCGACGTCGTCGATCGTCACGACCTCGTCCGGGGCGGGTGCCTGGGGCGCCTGCTCGGCGCCGTCACCTGCGGTCGGTGCCTGCCCCGGGTCGGTGGGTGCCTCCCCCGGGTCGGTGGGCGCCTGCCCCGGGTCGGTCGGTGCCTGGCCCTGGTCGGTCGGCGCCTGCCCCGGTTCGGCGGGTGCCTGGCCCCCGTCGGCAGGGGCGTCCCCGCCCGCGGCGCCGCCCGACGACGAGTCGGCGACGAGCGGGAGCCCCGCGATCTCCTCGGGAGACGTGAGGCGGCCACCGGCCTGGATCGTCAGCTCGCTGCCGTCGGACTCGATGGTGCCGGCGGGGGTGACCACGCCGTTCTCGTCGAGCGAGCTCGTGATGGAGTCGAGCGTGAGGCCCTCGGCGGCGAGCGCCTCGGGGTCGACGTCGATGGCGACCCGCTGCTCGGTGATGCCGGAGAGCTGGACCTGGCGGACGCCGTCGACCCGCGAGAGCTCGGGGACGAGCACCTCCTCGACGCGCTGCTGGAGCTCGGCGACGTCGGCGCCGCCCGTGGCGGCGAGCTGGATGACCGGGAGGTCGTCGACGGAGCCGGCGATGACCTGGGTCTCGGCGTCCTCGGGGAGCTGCTGCTCGACCCGGCCGAGGGCCACCTGGAGCTCCTGCTGCGCGGTGAGAATGTCGGTGCCGTACTCGAGCTCGAGCATGACCGCCGAGACGCTGGGACCGGACTGGGACGTGGTGCCCTCGAGGCCGGGGACGCCGCGCGCCGCCTCCTCGACCACCCCGGTGACCTGGTCCTCGACGATCTCCGGGGAGGCGCCGGGCATCGTCGTCACGGCGGCGACGATCGGCAGCTCGAGGTCGGGGATCAACTCCTGCCGCAGCGACGTCGTCGCCCACAGGCCGGCGAGCACGGCGATGATCGTGGACAGCGCCACGAGAGCGCGGTTGGACAGCGAGAAGCGGGCGAGGTTCGCCACGGGCGTGCTCCGGGAGGTCGTCGGGGAGGGGATCGCGCCGGACCACCGGCCGCGCCGTCGCTGAGTCTAGACACCGCGTCTCGTCTGGTGGCATCAGCCGAAGGATTGACGGTGTGGTCGTCGGTGTGACGTACGCCGGGACCGCGCCGCCGCCGTCGTCCGCGCCTACGATTCCCTGGTGACTGCTGCTTCCCGCGCCAAGGACCCCATCGTCTGGATCGACTGCGAGATGACGGGCCTCGACGCCGAGCGCGACTCGCTCGTCGAGGTCGCCGTCGTCGTCACCGACTCCGAGCTGACGCCGCTCGACGCCGGGCTCGACCTCGTCATCCGGCCGCGCCCCGGCACGGTGGAGACGATGGACGAGGTGGTCGTCGAGATGCACAAGGCCTCCGGCCTCATCACCGAGCTGGACGACGGCCTCGAGATGGCCGACGCCGCGGAGCAGGTCCTCGCCTACGTCAAGCGGTTCGTGCCGGAGAAGCGCCGCGCCCCGCTCGCCGGCAACTCGGTGGGGACCGACCGCGTGTTCCTCGCGCGGGACATGCCCGAGCTGGTCGAGCACCTGCACTACCGGATCATCGACGTCTCCTCGATCAAGGAGCTCGCCCGCCGCTGGTACCCGCGGGCCTACTTCCAGTCGCCGCAGAAGAACGGCGGCCACCGCGCGCTCGCCGACATCCTCGAGTCGATCGACGAGCTGCGGTACTACCGCGCGGTCCTGTGGCCCGAGGGCGAGGGGCCGACGACCTCCGAGGCGCGCGCCGCCGCCAAGGCCGTCTCCGACCACCCGACGAGCGCCGCGATCACCGAGCTCGCGAAGCCGTCGGACGCGTAACCACGCCCGACGACGAGACCCTCTGACCCGGTGCCCCGGACCGCTCCAGCCACCTCCGCCACCGACCCGAGCCGACGCCGACCAGCGCCACCCCTGACCGGCGCCCCCACCGGCGGTGGCGCACCGTCCCCACGGCCCACCGCCGGCCGGGTTCAGTCCAGGTGCCCGATCGAGGCGCGGATGTCGGCCGCGACGAGCTCGGGCTGCTCCCAGGCCGCGAAGTGCCCACCCCGCTCGGCCTCGGTCCAGCTCACGACCCGGTCGACCTGCTCGACGAGCCGGCGCACGGGCCGGCCGATGTCGTCCGGCATGACGAGGATCGCCGTCGGCACGGTCGAGGGCTGCAGCGGCTCCGCCCAGTCGGGCAGCCCGTACTTGTAGTACCGGGCGGAGGAGCCGGCGGTCCGGAAGAACCAGTAGATCGAGACCACGGTGAGCATCTCGTCGCGGTCGAGCACCTGGTCCGGGTCGCCCTCGGCGGACGACCAGTCCTTGAACCGCTCGACGATCCACGACATCTGCGCGACCGGCGAGTCCGTCAGCGCGTAGGAGATCGACTGCGGCCGGGTCGACTGCAGCATCGCGTAGGCGCCGATGTCGTACATGTACCGGTACCCGTCGGCCACGGCGGCCGCCTCCGCGGGCACCGACATGTCCGCGGTCTCCTCGGTCAGCTCCTCGCCGCCGAGCGGGCCGGTGGAGTGGATGCCGGCGACGTGCTCGGGGTGGCGCAGCCCAAGGTCGCGGACGACCCCGGCGCCCGTGTCGTAGCCGTGGGCCAGGTAGCGCTCGTAGCCGAGCCGGTCCATGAGCGTGGCGAACGCGTCGGCCACCCGGGTGAGCGTCCACCCGACGACGGGGCCCGAGACACCGAAGCCGGGGATCGTCGGGGCGACGACGTCGAAGGCCTGGCCGCCGTCCGCGGGCTCGGTGAGCAGCGGGATCATCGACAGGAAGTCCGTCGGTCCGCTCGGCCAGCCGTGCACGAGCAGGAGCGGCTTCGCGTCGGGGCGGGGCGAACGGACGTGGACGAAGTGGACGTCGTGGCCGTCGATCGCGGTCGTGAACTGCGGGACGGCGTTGAGGCGGTCCTCCTGCGCCCGCCAGTCGAAGGTCTCCCGCCAGTAGGTCGCGAGGTCCTTCGCAAAAGCGAGCGGGAGACCGTCGGACCAGCCGGCCTCCGGGTTCTCGTCCGGCCAGCGCGTGTCCGCCAGGCGACGGTGGAGGTCCTCGATCGTGTCCTGGGGGACGGCGAGGGTGAAGGGACGGACGGTCTCGTCGGCGCGGGTGTCGGTCTGGGTGTCGGTGGTTCGCGTACCGCTGGTATCCATGACCGGGACGCTACGGACCCACCCGGACAGGGCGTGACCTTTTTTCTGCGCGACCTCTCGGGGACGTCGCGCCACCCCCCGCGGACGTGAGCGAGCGCACCGCACACACGGCGCCGACGCCCTCGGGCCTCGGATAGCATGGTGCGTCGCTACCGCCGGTCGGTGGCGCATGGTGGCTATAGCTCAGTTGGTAGAGCGCCTCGTTGTGGTCGAGGAGGTCGCGGGTTCAAGCCCCGTTAGCCACCCCAGGGAGTCAGGTTCGGGCCCCGGCCGAGGCAGCTCGGTCGGGGCCCGCCCCCTTCCGGCCCCGGACCCGGGCCCCGCCGGACCGTCCGTGTCGCCCCGCTCACACGTCTCCGGCCGACGCGCCGATCCACCATGCGCGCCGACGCCGGAGGGGGCAGAGTGGAGGGATGAGCACCGAGCAGACGTCCCTGTCCGTCTCCCGCACGATCGACGCCCCGGCGAAGGCCATCTTCGACGTCCTCACCCTCCCCTCCCGTCACTCCGAGTTCGACGGCTCGGGGATGGTCCGGTCCGACGACTACGCCGACCGGATCCAGCAGGTGGGCGACACGTTCGTCATGAACATGCACGCCGAGTCGCAGGGCGGCGACTACCAGATGCGCAACCACGTCACGGCGTACGCCGAGAACGTCATGGTCGGCTGGCAGCCGAACAGCCCCGACGCCGACGGCCCCGGGGGCTGGGAGTGGCTGTACGAGCTGAAGTCCCAGGGCTCGGACTCGACCGAGGTCACCCTCACGTACGACTGGTCGAAGGTGGAGGACCCGAAGCTCGCGTCGGTCTTCCCCGCGATCCCCGCCGAGAGCCTCGAGGAGTCCCTCAACCTGCTCGCCGCCGCCGTCTCGGACGCGTGAGGTGGGCGTACCCCGCAGGCGATCGCGCAGGAGCGTCAGGCGCGAGGCCGGCCGCACGGCCCTCTCCCGAGGATCGACCCCGCACGACGCCGACACCCGCACCTCGGCCGCCCACGCGGTGACCGCCGCCGGAACAGTGCCGGAGGGCACGGACGCGGGTGGTTCGACGTCGGGCCGTGCCGGTTTTCTCGCCGGATACCCACGCACCCGGGTGGTCATCCTCGCCTCGGTGACCATCGTCCTGGTCGGCCTGGCCGTCCAGACGATCAACCAGGCCGGCGCGCTGCTCAGCTCGATCCTCATCCCGACCGCGGTGGCGATCCTGCTCACGGGGCTGCTCATGCCGCTCCAGGTGCTGCTCAACCACCGGCTGCGCCTGCCGCGCCTGGCCGCCGCGGCACTGACGATCCTCATCACCCTCGCCTTCCTCACCGGGGTCGGCGCGCTCGTCGGAACCCAGATCTCCGAGGGGATCGGTGAGGTCGGGGAGCTCGCGTCCCTGCAGGTGCAGGACATCGTCAACGCGATCGCCAGCTCGCCCCTGCCCGTCGACGCCGCCCAGGTGCAGTCGGCCATGGACCAGGCGGGCACCTGGCTGCAGGAGAACTCCTCCCAAATCGCCACGTCGGCCGTCGGCATCGGGACCGGCGCGGCGGGTGTCGTCGTCGGGGCCGTGCTCTGCCTCGTCGCCACGTTCTTCTTCCTCGCCGAGGGCGACCGCCTCGGCACGTGGGCGATCATGCGCCTGCCCCGCCAGTGGCACGAGCGGGCCTACGAGGCGGCGCGCCGCGGCTGGGTGACCATCGGGACGTACACGAAGACGCAGGCGCTCGTCGCCGCCGTCGACGCGGTCGGTATCGGCATCGGTGCGGCGATCCTCGGGGTCCCGTTCGTCATCCCCCTCACCGTGCTGACCTTCGTGCTGTGCTTCATCCCGGTCGTCGGTGCGTTCGTCTCCGGCGCGCTGTTCGTGCTCGTCGCCCTGGGCTCCCAGGGCCTGACGGCGGCGATCATCATGCTCGTCATCGTCGTGGGCGTCCAGCAGCTCGAGTCGAACTTCCTCCAGCCGGTCCTCATGGGCCGGGCCGTCGACGTCCACCCGATCGTCGTCCTCCTCGGCGTGGCGACGGGCTCGTACATCATGGGCATCGTCGGCGCCCTCTTCGCGGTCCCCGCGATCGCCGCCGTCAACACGATCGCGAGCTACCTCGGCGGCCGGGACCCGTTCCCCGGACTGGCGCACGGCGGGAGCGCGCTCACCGACCCACCGCGCAGGCTCCTGCCCGAGGTCGACGCCGAGCGGATCCCGAAGCAGCTGGGGTCGGTGTCCCCCGCCTGGGTCGACGAGCGCAACGCCCGGCGGGACGAGAAGATCCGGCAGGTGCGCAAGGACCGGGCCGACTGACCGACCCGGTCGCTACAGCCGCACCCGCCGGTCCGTGGCGGCCGACTCGTACGCGGCGTAGATCGCCTGCATCGAGGAGTACGCGAGCTCGATGTCCGCCTGCGGAGTCCCACCGTGGACGACGCAGTCGACGAAGTCCTGCATCTCGCCGACGTAGCCGCGGGCCAGCAGCTCGTCGAGCAGCACGTACTGCCAGCCGGCCTTGTGGTCGAGCTTCTCGGTGACGTACACGTCCTCCACCGAGGCCGGGTCCGCGTGGAAGAGCCGCATCGAGTCGTTCTGGCTGATCTGGCACAGGTGGACGCTGTCCGTGGTGAAGACCTGGACCGTGTTGCGGACCCCGCCGACGATCACGTCGCTCGCCGTCACCACGCCTCGGGTGCCGTCGTCGAAGGCGAGGACGACGTTCGCGACGTCCTCGACGTCGGCGGGCCGGGCGTGCAGGAAGCGCCGCCGCCCGTCCGGGAGCGTGGGGGTGATCGCCGTCGTGTCCGCGAGGACCGACTCGACGGCCACGCTGCGACCCGCCGCCCGGGCCTCGACCTGCTTGAGGTAGAGCATCGCCGACAGCGGGTGGCAGCCCTGCCGGATCAGTGCCCCGCCGCCCGAGTGGCGCCAGTGGCGCGCGTACTCGGAGTGCGAGCCGTTGTGGGACTCCTCGCCGAGCATCATCGTGATGCGCGACCCGGAGCGCTCGAGCACCTCACGGCTCTTCTGGATCGACGGCGCGTAGACGTAGTTCTCCGCGTGCCCGAAGACCCGGTCGCCCCGGGCCACGACCTCCCGCTGCCGGTCCATCTCGGCCGTCACCGACTCGACCATCCGACGACGATCCACCCCGTCCGCCCCCTCGGCCGGCACGTCGAAGAACCCGGTCAGCGGCTTCTCGCAGATGACGTGCTTGCCCGCCTCGAGCACCGCGATCGCCATCTCGACGTGCAGCGACGGCGGTGTGCAGATGTCGACGACGTCCACGGCGTCGTCGGCCAGCAGCTCGTCGAGGTCCTCGTAGACCGCGTCGATCCCGTGCCGCTCCGCGAACGCCGCGCGCCGCGTGGGCGGCGCGGCCACCGCGACGACCCGTACGTCGTGGCCCGCGACCCGGCGGAACGCCTCGACGTGCAGGTCGGCCACGAATCCCGCGCTGACCATCCCGATCCCGACCGTCTGCATGTCGAGCCGTCCTTTCCGGTGGTGGTGAATCGCGGGCCCGGCCGAGGGTGGCGAGACGCGGGTGGACGCCTGCGCCCGCTAGGCAGCGGTCTCGCGCATGGCTGCCTCGAGCCGGTCGATCGCCTTGCCCGACGTCCGCTGCTTGATGATCCCCTCGAGCCCGTGGGCTGTGATGACCGCCTGGTTCGGGTGCCACTGGACCTGGACGACCGCCGTGTTCATGTTCATCGAGCCCGAGCCCATGAGCCCGATGAGGGCCTGGCGATCCTGGCGCAGGACGGTGTGCAGCACGGCGGCCAGGGCCGCCTCTCGCTCCGGCGTCGGCGGGATCGGGACGACGCGCTGCGAGCCGTAGACCTTGGTGAACCGCTTCGCGCCGAACCTGCCTCCGATGCGGCCACCGGAGGCACCCCCGGCGCCCCCGCCGAGGGCGCCGGGGGCCCCGGAGAGGCTGCCGCCGATCGCCCCGCCGATGCGACCGCTGCGCGCACCGAGCTCGGCGTTGGCCTCGACGAGGAGGTGCGAGATCTCCTCGGGGGTGAGGATCGGCGTCGGGTGGTCCCGGACGTCGGGCGAGCTGCTCATACGAGGAGGCTATCCGCCCGTGACCAGAGACTCACGTGACGCCCGTCCGGGCCGCAGTTAGGCTGACCTAAGTTGCCCTGCCGCGCGCGTCCCGCGCCCCGGCGGGCCCCGACCCGAAAGGTGTGCATGACCGCCCCCGCCGAGCGCCCCCGCCGACCCCCGCGTCCCCAGATCGTCCTCGAGGTGCTCGAGCGGATCCAGCTCACGCCGCACATGGTGCGGATCGTCGCCGGCGGGCCCGGGATCTCCGCGGTCGAGGACTCGGGGAAGACGGACGCCTACACGAAGATGCTGTTCCCGCACCCGGACACCGACCTCACGCCGCCGTACGACATGGAGGCGCTGCGCGAGGAGCTCCCGACCGAGCTCATGCCCACGCGGCGCACCTACTCGATCCGGCGGTTCGACCTCGAGAACGGCCGGATCTGGATCGACTTCGTCGTGCACGGGGACCGCGGCGTGGCCGGGCCGTGGGCCATGGCGGCTCGCCCCGGGGACGCGGTCGTCCTCGGCGGGATCGGCGGCGGCTACGCACCGGACCCCGGCGCCGACTGGCACCTGCTCGCCGGCGACGACTCCGCGCTCCCGGCGGTGGCCGCCGCCCTCGAGGCGATGCCGCGCGACGCCGTGGGCGTCGCCCACCTCGAGGTCGACTCCGCGGCCGACCACCAGGAGATCGACGCCCCGGACGGGGTCGAGGTCCGGTGGCTGCACCGGGACGGCGCCGAGCCCGGCACGACTCCCCTGCTCTACGACGCGGTGCGCGAGACGCCCTGGCGCGACGGACGCGTCCAGGTCTTCGCCCACGGCGAGCGCGGCGCGATGAAGTCGCTGCGCCCGTACTTCACCGACGACCGCGGGCTCGCGAAGGACCAGCTCTCGATCTCGGCCTACTGGGCGCACGGCCGTATCGAGGACGCGTTCCAGGCGGAGAAGCGCGAGGACATCGGCCGCATCTGAGCAGCGCATTGGCTCGTCGAGATTGCGGTTGGTGCACGTCGAGACTGCGGTTCGTGCACGTCGAAACTGCGGTTGGTGCACATGCCGTGTCGAGAGTGCGGTTCGTGCACGTCGAGACTGCGGTTCGTGCACGTCGAGACTGGGCGGTTTCAATCGGTTGTTGCAACGTGCGCCTTGGGAGGGTGTACGGATGGCTGGGAAGAGATTGACACTTGAGGAGCGGGCGAAGATCGAGGCGCTGTTCGGTCAGCGATTGACGTTCCCGCAGATCGCTGAGCGGATCGGTCGTCACCGGACCACGGTGTGGCGCGAGGTCACTCGCAATAACTCCTACCGGGGCGCTCACCTGGACACACCCGGGACGCGTTCCCCGGCGGGACGCCGGCAGGCCAATCCCGCCGGTCGTGGTGGCGCCTACCGGTGGGCGTACTCGTGCCGGAACGCGCAGCGCAGGGCCGACAAGCGGGCCCGCAGGCC
>NZ_JBUZNL010000024.1:0-18354 GCF_055326485.1 Georgenia sp. G2120
GGGTCTGCTGCACGAGTAGGTGACAGGTGTTCTCAGGCCGCGAGTGCGATCTGAGTGGTCATGATGGTCTCGTACTCGATGGGGGTCAGACGACCGAGTCGGTCCTGGCGCCGGCGGCGGTGGTAGGTCCGTTCGATCCAGGTCACGATCGCGATCCGCAGTTCGGCCCTGGTGGCCCAGCGGCGACGGTCGAGGACGTTCTTCTGCAGGAGCGAGAAGAAGGACTCCATCGCGGCGTTGTCTCCCGCGGAGGCGACTTGCCCCATCGAGCCCACGAGGTCGTGGCGGCGCAGGGCGGCCAGGAAGCGCCTGGACCGGAATTGAGAGCCTCTGTCCGAGTGCACGACGCACCCAGCCATGTCACCGCCGCGTCGGGCGACCGCAGAGGACAGGGCGTCAACCGCGAGACGGGCCTTCATGCGGTCGCTGATCGAGTACCCCACGATCCGTCCCGAGTAGACGTCCTTGACCGCGCAGAGATAGATCTTGCCCTCGCCGGTGGGGTGCTCGGTGATATCGGTCAGCCACAGCTCGTTGGGAGCGGCCGCGGTGAAGTCCCGTTCGACGAGATCGTCGTGGGCCGGCGGGCCGGGCCGTTTCCCGTTCTTGCCTCGTTTCTTGCCGAACACGCTCCACCACCGGTTGTCCCGGCATGTCCGCCAGATCGTGCGATCACACGCGACGTGGCCCGCTTCACGGGCCTCGTCTGCCAGCAGGCGATACCCGAACTCGGGGTCGTCGCGATGAGCGTCGAACAGGGCGTTCGCCAGGTAGGCCTGCTCGAGATCGCGGTCGCTGACGGGGTCTGCGAGCCACCGGTAGTAGGGCTGGCGGGCGAGCCTGAGGACCCGGCACGTCACCGCGACAGGGATCCCGTCGCTGGCGAGCTCTCTCACGAGCGGGTACATCATTTTCCCGGCAGGTTCGCCTGCGAGAGGTAGGCCGCCGCACGGCGCAGAACCTCGTTCTCTTGTTCGAGCAGGCGGACACGTTTCTTCGCTTCGCGCAGCTCGGCCGACTCGCTCCGAGTCACACCGGGGCGATTGCCGTCCTCGACGTCAGAGGCCTGCAACCAGTTACGCAGACAGGACTCGCTGATCCCGAAGTCTTTGGCGATGTCCTTGATCGGAGCGTCCCCGCGGCGGGCCACGGCCACGACATCGTCGCGGAACTCCTTCGGATGAGGTCTGGGCACGATCGACATCCTTCCAGCAGCACCTTCCGGCACCACAGATCAGGTGTCACCTACCCGTGCAGCAGACCCACCCGTCCACGTCTGACACCGGCATCAACACCACAGGAAAGGAACACACGATGACCGCACATGAGCACCACAACCACCACGAAGCACCGCAGGGCGGAGGCTGCCACAGCCACCAGCCCACGACGGAGAGCCTGGCCAGCGTCGGGGCCGACGAGATCACCGAGTGCCCCGTGATGGTCGGCACCGCGGTGATCAAGTCCGAGGCCGAGGAAGCCGGACTCGCCCGCGACTACAACGGGCAGCGGTACTGGCTGTGCTGCGCCTCCTGCGGGCCGCTCTTCGACGCCGCCCCCGAACGCTACGTCGCCGCATAAGCACATTCGACCGGTCCCGCTCGCCCCGACCCCAGTCTGGGGTGAGCGGGACCGCCGCCCCGGAGAACCAGGAACGGTCAGGGGCGCAGGAAGGAGAAACCAGCATGAGCCAGGACCACCCGACAGCGTCACAGACCGCGACGCACGACGGCCAGGCGCACGACCACAGCACGCACGATGCACACGACCAGGGCACGCATGACAGTCATGCAGGTCACCACGACCACGCGGATCACGAAGCCCCCGGGGGTCACGCCGGGCATGCCGGGCACGGAGACCACGTCGGTCAGTTCCGGCGCCTGTTCTGGATCATGCTCGTCCTCGCCGTGCCCGTCGTTGGGTTCAACGACATGTTCGCCGACCTCATCGGCTACCAGCTGCCCGAGGCCGAATGGGTCTGGTGGGTCTCGCCGATCCTGGGCACGGTCATGTACTTCTGGGGCGGCTGGCCGTTCCTGACCGGTGCCGTCAGCGAGATCCGCTCCCGCAAGCCCGGCATGATGCTGCTCATCGGCCTGGCCATCACGGTGGCGTTCATCGCGTCCTGGGGCGCGAGCCTGCGAATCTTGGACCATGAGCTGAACTTCTGGTGGGAACTGGCCCTGCTGGTGGTCATCATGCTGCTGGGCCACTGGATCGAGATGCGGTCCCTGGCCCAGACCACGTCCGCCCTCGACTCGCTAGCAGCGCTCCTTCCGGATGAGGCCGAGAAGGTCGACGGCGATCAGGTCGTGAAGGTCGCTCCCGGCGACCTCATCGTCGGCGACGTGGTCATCGTCCGCCCGGGCGCCGCGGTGCCCGCCGATGGGAGGATCGTCGACGGGTCGGCGAGCATGGACGAGTCCATGGTCACCGGCGAGTCCAAGTCGGTCCGGCGCGAGTCCGGTGAGCAGGTTGTCGCCGGCACCGTGGCAACCGACTCCGGGCTGCGCGTCGAGGTCACCGCCATCGGTGACGACACCGCCTTGGCGGGCATCCAGAAGCTCGTCGCCGACGCCCAGGCGTCGTCCTCGCGCGCGCAGCGGATCGCCGACACCGCCGCCGGCTGGCTGTTCTGGTTTGCCCTCGGCGCCGCATTGATCACCGCGGTCGTCTGGAGTCTTATCGGGCTTCCGGAATCTGCGGTCGTGCGCACCGTCACCGTGCTCGTGATCGCCTGCCCGCACGCGCTGGGTCTGGCGATCCCGCTCGTGGTGTCCATCGCCACCGAGCGTGCGGCCCGCGGCGGCGTGCTGATCAAGGACCGGCTCGCCCTGGAATCGATGCGCACCGTGGATGCTGTGCTGTTCGACAAGACCGGCACGCTGACCAAGGGTGAGCCCACTGTGACCGCCATCGAACCTGCCGGTAGCCGCAGTGCCGACGATGTGCTGGCATTGGCCGCAGCGGCGGAATCCGACAGCGAGCACCCCCTGGCCAAGGCCATCATCGGCGCAGCCGGTGCCCGCGAGCTTCCAGTCGCGAAGGCGCGCGACTTCTCCTCCTCCCCGGCGGTCGGGGTAAAGGCGACCATCGATAGCTCGGTGGTCGAGGTCGGCGGCCCCTACCTGCTCGACCAGCACGGGCTGAACGAGTTGGCCATCGTTGACCAGTGGCGGGAGGAGGGCGCGATCATCCTCCACGTCCTGGCCGACGGTGAGGTCATCGGTGCGCTGCGGCTGGCCGATGAGATCCGCCCGGAATCCCGCGATGCTGTAGACGCCCTGCACGCTGCGGGCGCTCAGGTGGTGATGATCACCGGTGACGCCCAGGCCGTCGCGGACACGGTCGCGAAGGAACTCGGCATCGACCGGGTCTTCGCCGGAGTGCGGCCCGAGGACAAGGCTGCCAAGGTCGCCGAACTCCAGGACGAAGGCAGGAAGGTCGCCATGGTCGGCGACGGCGTCAACGACGCCCCTGCTCTCGCCCAGGCCGACGTCGGCATCGCCATCGGTGCCGGCACCGACGTCGCCATCGGCTCCGCCGGAGTCATCCTGGCCTCCTCCGACCCGCGCTCGGTGCTCTCCGTCATCGAACTCTCCCGCGCCAGCTACCGGAAGATGAAGCAGAACCTGTGGTGGGCCGCCGGTTACAACCTGATCTCGGTGCCCCTGGCCGCCGGCATGCTCGCACCGATCGGGTTCGTGTTACCGATGAGCATCGGCGCGATCCTGATGTCGGTCTCGACCGTCGTCGTCGCGCTCAACGCCCAGCTGCTCCGCCGTCTCGACCTCACTCCCGCGGCCAGCACGGCCAAGATCCTTGACCAGGCCACGTCCGAATGAGCACCCATCTGCTGCCGCAGCGGATACCGCACGAATCAGGAGAAGACACGATGGACACCATCACCACGCCAGCAATCGAAGCTGACCATGGCTATATCAGTGACAAGGACCGCTACCTTGCCCGGCTCAAGCGCATCGAGGGACAAGCCCGCGGCATCCACCGCATGATCGATGAGGACACCTACTGCATCGACATCCTCACCCAGATCAGCGCCGTCACCTCCGCTTTGGAGAACGTCGCCCTCGCCCTCTTGGACGACCACCTCACGCACTGCGTCGTCGGAGCCGCCAAGGCTGGCGGTCCGGAAGCCGACGAGAAGATCAAGGAAGCCTCCGCGGCCATCACTCGCCTCGTGAAGTCCTGAGGAGGCAGTCATGGGTAGGACGCGAAGGGCGCTCAGCCGGGTGCATGAATGGCGTGATGACCTCGAGGCATGGCTGGACCACCACAACCAGCACCGACGCTCGGCGTGCGGAAGCCAGCCGCCCTTCGCGCGATTGATCAACGTCCCCGAGCAGCACAACGAGTAGCCCCACCGCAGCCGCCTACCCTCGTCTTGTTGGGGTACACCCAACCGAGCAGCACCACCACGACCAAGCGAGCGTCAGCAACTCGAGCGAACCTGGTTGACCCACGGTTCAATCTACTCGAAGCCGCAGCCGCGCAGGCGACCGCACAGGAAGCGCTGGTCCAGACCGAGCTCGACTACGCAGCAGCACACAAGGCCGCCCTGGCCGGCGGATGGTCAACCGGAGAACTCCGCAAAGCGGGCCTTCCCACGCCACCCACGACGCGCTCGCGCCGCACGCGACGACCGTCCAACGCGCCCGCAGCAACCAGACCCGCGAACAATGGGAACCACGCGTAGGCCCCTCGACGGTGCGCCGCGCCGCCCTGGCTGCTCCCCCTGGCACGGACGATGCCGACCGCGTCGCATTCAGCGCCCCTGGTCGTTGCCACTCCCACGACACCCGCACTCATCGCGGTGGCGGTCAGCGCGCTCTTGTTGCCACGCCTCCCAGAGTGTTCGTCAGCAGGCCGACCAGGGACCCCGGCCAGGAGGCAACTCGACCACGTTGCGGTGACGCGACAATCACGCACGCATAGATCGTCATCAATGTTAAGCGCTCCGACGCGCCGCGTTCATCGAGAGTTTACATAGATCGTCTTCTATGACAGCCGTGGGGTCGGGCATCGATCCTGCTTCCGAACGTGAACGGAGATGTCCATGTCTGCACTTCCTCGCCGCAAGGTCCTGACGGCGATCGGCGCCGTCAGCCTGATGGTGACACTTGCTGCCTGCGGTGGCGATGACTCGGAGGCCGAGACCTCGGCCGACGATGGCGGCACCTCGTCCGAAGGTGCTGCTGACACTTCGGCCGACGGTGGCGGTGACCTGTCTGGTGACATCGCCATCGACGGCTCGTCGACGGTCACTCCCCTGACGGAGCCGGCTGCCGAGCTGTTCATGCAGGAAAACCCCGACGTGCGCGTCTCGGTCGCCACCTCCGGTACCGGCGGCGGGTTCGAGAAGTTCTGCAACGAGGAGACCGACATCTCGATGGCTTCGCGGCAGATCTCGGAGGAGGAGATCGCGGCGTGCGAGGAGGCGGGTGTCGAGTACACGGAGCTGACTGTCGCCAACGACGGTCTCGCCGTCGTCGTCAACCCGGAGAACGACTGGGTCGACTGCCTCACGGTCGACGAGCTCTCCCAGATCTGGACCCGCGACTCCGAGGTCAACAGCTGGAGCGACGTCGACCCCGAGTTCCCGGACGAGGCGATCGATCTCTACGGCGCGGGCAGCGACTCCGGGACGTTCGACTACTTCACCGAGGCGATCAACGGTGAGGAGGGCGTCATCCGCACCGACTACAACAACATCGGCGAGGACGACAACGCCGCCATCACGGGCGTGGCCGGTGGTACGGGCGCCATGGGGTTCATCCCGCTGTCGTTCGTCGTCGAGGCCGGCGACCAGGTGCGCGCCATCGAGGTCGAGAACGAGGCCGGTGACTGCGTCGCTCCGTCGGCGGAGACCGTCCAGGCGGGCGACTACAACCCGCTCGGCCGCGAGCTGTACATCTACCCCTCGGCCGCTGCGCTCGAGCGTCCGGAGGTCCGTGCGTTTGTCGACTTCTTCATCACCAACAGCGACCCGATCGCCGAGGCCGCGACCTTCATCCCGCTGACGCAGGAGCAGAAGGACCAGGAGCTGGCGGACGTCGCTGAGCTCCTCGGCGAGTGATCTGACGCGAGCCACGACACCAGGACCGGGGAGACCGCATGAGCACGCAGGCTTCGACGGGGGTCGACCGCAAGGTCGAACCTGTTGATCTGGCACCGTCGAGCGGACGGTTCGGGGAGAAGGCCATCGTCGGTTGGCTCTTCCTGTGCGCGGTCTTCTCGGTCCTGGTCACGGTCGGCATCGTTGTCGCGCTTGCGGGGCCGACGATCGAGTTCTTCCGCCTGGTGCCGTTCGACCGCTTCTTCTCGACGGAGGAGTGGGCCCCTACCTTCGACCCCCCCGGTTTCGGCGTCGCGAATGTCGTGGTCGGCACGCTCAACGTCACCTTCTGGGCGTTGCTTATCGCCCTGCCCGCGGGTCTCGGTTCGGCGATCTGGCTCAGCGAGTACGCCGGTCGCCGCGCCCGCAAGGTCGTCAAGCCGATCCTCGAGGTACTGGAGGGCGTACCCACGGTGGCGTACGGGTTCTTCGCCCTCACCTTCGTGACGCCGCTGCTGCGCGAGTACTGGCCGACGTGGCTCCCGGGCGACTTCGGCAACCCGCCGGGAATCTTCTCGGCCGCGTCGGCGGGGATTGTCATGGGGGTCATGATCATCCCGACCGTCGCGTCGATCTCCCAGGACGCCATGTCGGCCGTTCCCTCGGGTCTCCGGCAGGCCGCCTACGGTCTGGGCAGCACGCGCATGCAGGTCGCCACCAGGGTCATCGTGCCCGGCGCGCTCTCGGGCATCGTCGCCTCGTTCATCCTTGGGGCCTCGCGCGCCATCGGCGAGACGATGATCGTGCTCATCGCAGCAGGTGCGACGCCGAACCTCACCTTCATGCCGAACGAGTCCATTCTCACGATGACGGCCTTCATCGGCCAGTCCTCCACGGGCGACATCGCCTACGGCACGATCACCTACTACACGGTCTTCGCCGTCGGTTCACTTCTGTTTGTCATGACCTTTCTGATGAACCTCATCAGCAGTCTTCTTGTGCGGCGATTCCGGGAGCACTACGAATGAGATCCTCACGACGCAGCCGCATCGCCATCGATGCCGCCACGGCTTCTACCGAGCAGCTGCTTACCGGCAACAGCCGCGGCGGGCGATGGAAGGGGCCGCTCTTCCAGGCAGTGCTGCTGCTGTGCATCCTCATCGCGGTGACCATGCTGCTGGCGGTACTTCTGCAGGCTCTCGTCGAGGGCTGGCCCCGCTTGGACTGGAACCTCGTACGCAACATGCCCTCCTCGCTGGACACCTCGGCCTCGGGCATGAACTCCGCACTGTGGGGGACGATCTACGTGATGGCCGGACTCATCGTCACGGTGGTCCCGATCGGCGTGAGTGCGGCGATCTACCTTGAGGAGTTCGCGGACAAGACCAAGTGGTATGTCCGGTTCATCGAGCTCAACGTCCAGAACCTGGCGGCGGTCCCCTCGATCGTCTTCGGGATCCTGGGTCTGGCCTTCATCGTGCGCGGGCCGTTGAATCTCGGCTTCGTCGCCTACGCCGCCTCGCTCACTCTCGCTCTGCTCGTCCTGCCCACCATCATTCTCGCGGCACGCGAGTCGATCAGATCGGTCCCCTCCACGATCCGACAGGCGTCGATGGGTCTCGGTGCCACGAGGTGGCGCACGATCTGGCACCAGGTGCTGCCCGCCGCCGTCCCGGGCATCGTCACCGGCACGATTCTCGCCATCTCGCGCGCCATCGGAGAGACGGCCCCGCTGCTCCTCGTGGGCGCCACCGTCTTCGTCACCTACGCGCCCGACGGCTTCTTCGAGGGCAACTACACCGTGCTGCCGGTCCAGATCTTCAACTGGGCGGTGCGTCCGCAGGAGGAGTTCCGCATCCTCGCGTTCGCCGGAATCATTCTCCTCATGGTTGTTCTGCTGAGCATGAACTCGATCGCCATCTGGATTCGCAACAAGTTCACGAAGGAGTGGTGACGATGACCGCGCACGACCAGGGCGAGATGCCCCACGTCCGGATGCACGCCCAGGGACAGGAGCCGCTCGACGGCGCGGACGTCCGTGAGGTGAGCGAGACCGTCACGGCGCCGATCATCACCACCCGTGACCTTGACATCTACTACGGCAGCTTCCGTGCAGTCATGGGGGTCGACCTGGACTTCGGGCACAACGAGATCACCGCCCTGATCGGCCCGTCGGGCATCGGTAAGAGCACGTTGCTGCGAGCGCTCAACCGGATGAACGACCTCATCCCCAGCTCCCACCTCAGCGGCACCATCACCTACCGAGGAGCCGACATCTACGCCCCCGGGGTTGATCCCATCGAGGTGCGCCGACGCATCGGGATGGTGTTCCAGAAGGCTAACCCGTTTCCGAAATCAATCTACGACAACGTCGCCTACGGCCCCCGGGTGACCGGGATGAAGGTCAACGACATGGACGCCCACGTCGAATCGTGCCTCCGGCAGGCGGCACTGTGGGACGAGGTGAAGGACAAGCTCAAGGAATCCAGCCTCAGCCTGTCGGGCGGTCAGCAGCAGCGTCTGTGCATCGCCCGCGCCATCGCCACCACGCCCGACGTGATCCTCATGGATGAGCCGTGCTCGGCGCTCGACCCCATCGCCACCGGTGCCATCGAGGACCTCATGGCCGAGCTCAAGGAGAAGTACTCCATCATCATCGTCACCCACAACATGCAGCAGGCCGCCCGGGTCTCGGACCGCACGGCCTTCTTCACCTCGTCCCCGGACGAGACCGGGGGCGACAGGACCGGCGTGCTCGTCGAGCACGGCCCCACCGTGCAGGTCTTCGAGAACCCGCGGGACTCCCGCACCGACGACTACATCTCTGGGCGCTTCGGCTGACAGGAGAGACATGACCATCCTCGTGGACTCAACGACGAGACGCACGGCGGGCAGGCAGTGGCCGCGGACCAGCGCACGGTCGATCGTGCTGGTGGACCCGGACCTGGACACATCCTCCCCGATTCTGTCCGAGCTCGCGGCCGGCGGCCTCGAGGTCACACTCCACGGCGACGTCCTGCACGCACTGGTGCACATCGCCGAGCACCGGCCGGACGCCGTCGTCCTGTCGGTCACCACCCCGATCGGCGACGCGGTGCGCCTGGTGACGCTACTTCGCTCCGAGTTCGCGATGCCCGTGCTGGTCGCACTGCGCACCGAAGCGGTGGACGACGCGGCGCCGATCATCGCTGCCGGCGGACGCCCGGTCGTGGACCTGCCCTATCGGCTCGACACGTTGCTTGACGCTGTCCGCGAGCTTCCCGCCAGGAAGTCCGACCTGTCCGTCCTGCATGTCGGCGCGCTCACCCTCGAGCCCACCAGCATGGAGCTCGTCCTTGGCGGCCAGCGCGTGCACGTCGCGCCGCGAGAGTTCAGCCTTCTCCTCGCGCTGGCCGAGCGTGCGGACGAGGTCGTGGCCACAGAAGAGCTCCGGCGAGCCGGCTGGCCCGGCCTGAGCGTCTCCGACGCCACGCTCATGACCACGGTGGCGCGCCTGCGCCAGCGCCTGGCGGAGGCCGGTGCCGGCCACCCGATACAGACCATCCGCGGGGTCGGCTACCGCATGAGCTCGCCGGCTCTCAGCGACCTACCGCCGCACTCTCGACCAGCCCCGTGACCCGCGCCGTGATGTCGTCGGCGATCACCTCCACGACGTGGATCGGCTGGTTCGCCGGGTCGGCGACCGGCCAGTCGAGGTACTGCCGGCCGGGGTAAATCGGGCACGCGTCGCCGCAGCCCATCGTGACGACGTAGTCGGAGGCACGCACGATCTCGTCCGTGAGTGGCCGGGGAAACTCTGTCACCAGGGGCAGCCCACGTCGCTCGAGGACCGTGCGGACCGTGGGGTCGATGCGTGCTGCCGGCGCTGAGCCGGCTGTACGGATGCGGGCGCGGTCACCGATGAGCGAGCGGAGGACGGCCGCCGCGATCTGGGACCGTCCGGCGTTGCGCACGCAGACGAAAAGGATGTCCAGGCCCGGTAGTCGGACGAGCCCTTCGGCCTGGGCGAGCGCACCGAGCCGGTCGGCGGCGAACCGCTGCGTGAGGACGGGGAGGTGGGTGCGGATGCTGGCGCGCGACGCCAGGAGCGCGTAGCTCTCCCGCACGTACTTCTCAACGGTCTCGGGAGCGAAGACCCCGCGGTACTGCTCGGCCAGTGCGACCGAGGTGCGCACGAGCTGGCGCTCGTGCGCGCGGGTCGGCGGTGCTGGGATCTCCTGCACGTCCTCCAGGGCGACGCTTCCGAACCGAACGAGGCCGTCATGCGTGGGAGAGAACAGCCACTGACCGTCCGGAGCCGGCCGGCAGTCGAGGACACCGGTGCGGCACATGTCGAGCAGGTGCTCCTCAATCTGCTCCACCTCACCGCCCGGGCCGACCAGCCGCTCGGCGGCGACCTCCCAGTCGGCGTCACGGATGATGCGGGAGAGCAGCTGCACCCGGACCGCTTTCGCCATGGCCTCGACCTGGCGTGACAGAGACGGCTCAATGACCATCTCGACTCCGGGGCAGAGGAACGGGAACTACCGCAGCAGGTCGGAGATCGTCGTCAAACGATCGGGAACGATCGAGAGGAGCACCTCGCGGCCGCGCGCCTCTCGGCGGACCACCCCGGCCTCGACGAGCACCTTGACGTGGTAGGTCACGGTTGGCTGCCTGAGCCCGAGTGCCACCGTCAGGTCGGTGATCCGTGCGTGGCCGTTCGGTGCGTTCTGGATGAGGCTGAGCAGCTGCAGCCGGCTCGGGTCGGAGACCACGCGCAGCATGCTGGCCGTGGCCTCGGCCTGTTCGCGACCGAGGACGGCCTGGACCGGGCTGCTCGGGGCGGGAGCGGGCGCCGGTGTCTGACCGCGGGGCGCCTGCTCGGTGGACTGATTCATCACGGTCGATCATACGGGCGATCTCCTCGTCCCTGTCGCCGGGGGTGGTCGCGGTCGGGCCCGCGTGTCGGCCCCCGGGTCAGAGGTACTCGGCGAGCTCCTCGAGGAACTGGGTCTTCGTCCGCGCCCCCGTGAGGCTCTTGACGAGCTCGCCGCCCACGAACAGGTTGAAGGTGGGGATGGAGGTGACGCCGTACCTGGTGACCGTCTCGGTGTTGGCGTCGGCGTCGACCTTGACGAACTGGATCTTCTCGCCGTGCTCGGCGGCGAGCTCCTCGATGATCGGGGTCGTGCGGCGGCACGGGGCGCACCAGGTGGCCCAGATGTCGACCAGGACCGGCCCCTCGGAGCCGAGGACCGTGGCGTCGAAGGTGGCGTCGGTGATGTCGGGAACGTTGCTCATGTCGGTCCTCTCAGTGGGTGAGCGCGAGCTCGGAGGCAGTGGGCTCGGGGGTGAGCACAGGAAGGTTGGCGAGATAGCGCGCGGCGTCCAGCGCTGCGGAGCAGCCGGTGCCCGCGGCCGTGATCGCCTGCCGGTAGGTGTGGTCGACAGCGTCGCCGCACGCGAATACGCCGGGGAGGTTGGTGGTGGTCGTGGGCGCGGCTGTGAGGATGTAGCCGTCCTCGTCGAGCTCGACCTGGCCGTCGAGGACGGCTGTGCGGGGGTCGTGACCGATGGCGACGAACAGGCCGGTGACGGGCAGGTCGCGGGTCTGGCCGGTCACCGTGTCGCGGAGGGTGAGTCCTGAGACCTTGTCCTGACCGTGGATCTCGGTGACCTCGCTGTTCCAGACCAGCTGGATCTTCTCGTTCGCCAGGGCGCGGTCCGCCATGATCTTCGATGCGCGCAGGCTGTCGCGGCGGTGGACGAGGTAGACCTTGTCGGCGAACTTCGTCAGGAAGGTGGCCTCCTCCACGGCGCTGTCACCCCCGCCCACGACGGCGATCTCCTGGCCGCGGAAGAAGAACCCGTCGCAGGTCGCGCACCAGGACACTCCGCGGCCGGTCAGCCGCTCCTCGCCGTCGAGCCCGAGCTTTCGGTAGGCCGAGCCGTTGGCGAGGATCACTGCTCGTGCGCGGTAGGTCGCCTCGTCGGTGGTGACGGTCTTGACCGGGCCGGTGAGGTCCACCGATGTGGCAGTGGCGTACACGACCTCGGCTCCGAACTTCTCGGCCTGGGTCTGCATCTTGTCCATGAGGTCGGGTCCCATGATTCCGTCGGGGAATCCGGGGAAGTTCTCGACCTCGGTGGTGTTCATCAGCGCACCGCCGGCGTCGAGCTCGCCGGCGATGACCAGCGGGCGCAGCTCGGCGCGGGCCGCGTAGATGGCTGCTGTGTAGCCGGCAGGGCCGGAGCCGATGATGATGACGTCGCGGACGTCCGCCGTAGCGGCAGCTGTGGTCACGGGGATCACGCCTTGACGGGCAGGAGCTCGGCGAGGAGAACCTCCACGCGGCCGCGGATCTCGTCGCGGATCGGGCGCACGGCGTCGATCCCCTGGCCCGCCGGGTCGGCCAGGGGCCAGTCCTCGTAACGCACGCCCGGGAAGAACGGGCACTCATCCCCGCAACCCATGGTGATCACCACGTCGGAGGACTGGACCTCGTCGGCCTGCAGGACCCTCGGACGCGCGGTGGTGATGTCGATACCCTCCTCGCGCATCGCCTCCACGGCGACGGGATTGATCTGCTCCGCCGGCATGGTGCCGGCCGACCGGACCTCGACCCGGCCGTCAGACAGGGCGCTCATGTATCCGGCGGCCATCTGGGACCGCCCGGCGTTGTGGACGCAGACGAACATGACGCTGGGCTGCTTGCTCATGTGGTGACTTCCTTGGGGTGGCTGGACGTGCTGACAGTCAGGCTGGATCGAGGACCTGGGCCAGGCTCGTGACCCGGTGAGCGAGATCGTCATAGGCCGCCTCGAAGGCTTCGTTCGATCCCGTGCCGACGGGCTCCGGGACGGACCAGTGGATGTCGATCGGGATGTCGAGCTCCTCGTGCGCCCGGTCGCAGACGCTGACGATGAAGTCATCCGGGGCATGTACTGCGTCGATGTGCTGCGGGGTGGTCGACGGCATGTGCAAGCCGTGCCGGTCGGCGGTGGCGACCGCGGACGGGTTGATCCGATCGGCCGGGTGCGTGCCGGCCGAAGCCGCCGGCACTGCGCTCGCCCGCCGCCACAGGGCAGCCGCGAGGTGAGAACGGGCGGAGTTGTGGGTGCAGACGAACAGCACGCGTGGGACCACACGGGCCGGCCGGAGCGATAGGACGTCGAGCGCGCCAGGGACGAGCTGGACGTAGCTCCTTCTGCGATCGCCCTCGGACCTCTTCCGCGCGAGGATGCCCGCGCGCTCGAGGACCGCCAGGTGGTGCGCCACCAGGTTGGACGGCATGCCGATGCTTCGTGCGAGCTCGGAGGGCGCGGCATCCCCCAGGGTCAGTGTGTCGACGATCCGTAACCGGGCGGCGTCGGCAAGAGCAGAGTGGAGCCCCACCCTCTGCGAAAGCGCCTCAGTATCCATTGAGTCAATGATGGCTGAGATGGTTGGGTTCAGTCAAGTGGTACGCGTCCGGGGCCAGGCGCTGCGCGTCAGGAGCTGGGCTCACCAGGCAACGCGTGGTTCGCAGCGTCACTCAGGGCGGCACCGAGCTCGCGCAGCGCTCCGGGCAGAAGGCGGTAGTGCACCCAGGTACCTCGGCGTTCCCCCTCGATCAGCCCGGCCTCACGAAGGACCTTCAAGTGGTGGGAGACGGTCGACTGGCTCAGCCCGAGCGGCTCGGTCAGGTCACAGACGCAGGCGCTGTCCCCAGGGTGTCCGCCGATACTGGCAAGGAGACGCAACCTGGTCGGGTCACCAAGGGCCTTGAACGCCCTGCTCAGGGCGGCCACTTCCTCGACTACTACGTGCTCACGCACCACTACCGGGCAGCAGTCGTCGGCCGCGGCGAGCGGAGCAGCCAACGTCGTCGGGTTCGTCATGCTCCCAGTATGGCCCGTGAATCGACAACAGTCGATCTAAGGGCTTACGCTTGTCCTTGCATCGATCAATCTCGATCCATCTAGGGAGTCATCATGAGCACCATCGAGGTCTACGAGTCGGCCATGTGCTGCAGCACGGGCGTGTGCGGTCCCGACGTCCCGCAGGAGCTGGTGAGCTTCTCGGCCGATGTGGACTGGCTCAAGAACCAGGGAGCCACCGTGAACCGCTTCAACCTCGGCAGCGAGGCACAGGCCTTCGCCGAGAATCCCCAGGTCCTGCAGTTCCTCAAGGTCTCCGGCTCCGAGCAGCTCCCGCTCGTGCTCGTGGACGGCACCGTCGCACGGACGGGCGCCTACCCCGCCCGTGCAGAGCTCGCCCGCTGGGCCGGCATCGAGGGCGAGGAGACCGCCGCTCCGGCGCCCGGCGGGCGGCCCGAGCTGTCGATGGTCCCGGCCAGCGGCGGCTGCTGCGGCGGCGGATCCACCGGCTGCTGAACCGCCGTCCCTCGCTGCCCCGACACTCGACCAGAGCTCCTGAAAGGCTTCTAATGATCCCGACCTTCCTCACCGACGCCCCCCGCTACCTGTTCCTCACCGGCAAGGGCGGCGTCGGCAAGACGTCGATCGCTTGTGCCAGTGCGATGCACCTCGCCCGGGCCGGACGGTCGGTGCTCCTGGTGAGCACCGACCCGGCCTCCAACGTGGGTCAGGTGTTCGACACGGCGATCGGCAACACGATCACCGAGATCGCCGCCGTGCCCGGCCTGTCCGCGCTCGAGATCGACCCCGAGGAGGCCGCGACCACCTACCGGGAGAGCATCGTCGGGCCCGTGAGGGGCATCTTGCCCGAGCCCGAGGTCGATCTCATCGAGGAACAGCTCTCGGGGGCGTGCACCACCGAGATCGCTTCGTTCAACGAGTTCACCGGCCTGCTCACCGACACGCAGACCACCGCCGCGTTCGACCACGTCGTGTTCGATACCGCCCCGACCGGCCACACGATCCGTCTGCTTCAGCTTCCCGGGTCATGGACGGACTACCTCGACGAGGGCAAGGGGGATGCGTCGTGCCTGGGGCCGCTCTCCGGCCTTGAGCGCCAACGCTCGACCTACGCCGAAGCCGTCGACGCTCTCGGCGACCCGGCACGCACCCGTCTCGTGCTCGTCGCCAGGCCGCAGACCGGCGCTGTCACCGAGATCGCGAGAACCCACGGGGAGCTTGCCGAGCTCGGTCTGCGTCAGCAGCACCTCGTCGTCAACGCTGTGCTGCCGCCCCCGGGCGACGGCGACGTGCTGGCACGCGCCGTCCACGACCGCGAACAGGCCGTGCTGAACGACCTGCCCAAGGCGCTGCGCGGCCTCCCGACCGATCTCCTTCCGCTCAGGGCCGACAACTTGGTCGGCCTCGACGCGCTCACCAGACTTTTCGACGAGGCCAGTACCAGCCGAGAGGCACCCATCGAGCAGGTCCCGGCCGGACTTCCCGCCGGCACCGACGACCTCGAAGCCCTCGTCGACGAGCTCGCGCAGCAGGACCACGGCCTGCTCATGTTCATGGGCAAGGGCGGGGTCGGCAAGACCACCATCGCCTCGGCAGTCGCCGTCGCGCTCGCCGAACGGGGGCACGACGTCCACCTCACCACGACCGATCCGGCCGCGCACCTGGCTGACACGCTCGACGAGGCGGTGGACGGGCTCCAGGTCTCGCGCATCGACCCGGACGAGGCCACGCGCACGTACCGCGAGACGGTGCTTCGGAACCGTGGTGCGGCGCTCGACGAGGCCGGCCGGGCCGCGCTCGAGGAGGACCTGCGTTCGCCGTGCACCGAAGAGATCGCCGTCTTCCAGGCCTTCTCCCAGGCCGTCAACGAAGCGCGCCGGCGCTTCGTCGTCATGGACACCGCTCCCACCGGGCACACCCTCCTCCTGCTCGACGCGACCGGCTCCTACCACCGCGACGTCGTGCGACAGATGGGCGACAGCAACAACGTCACCACCCCGATGATGCGCCTCCAGGACCCCGAGCACACCAAGGTCGTCGTGATCACGCTGCCCGAGACCACACCGGTTCTCGAAGCGACCCACCTTCAGGACGACCTCAGGCGCGCAGGCATCGAGCCCTGGGGATGGGTCATCAACAACTCCCTCACCGCCGCACAGACCACCAACGCCCTGCTCCTCAAGCGCGCAGGCAACGAACGCGCAGAGCTCGAGCGGGTCCTTGCCACCGCCGAGCGGTGCGCCGTTCTACCGCTCCTCCCAGCCGAGCCCATCGGCGTCGCCGGCCTCCGCGAACTCAGCCAGCGCGATCGAACCGTCGAGATGGTGCCCACCTCAGCGTGACCTGCCCAGGAGCGACGCCCGGCCTGGCCAGGCCGGGCGTCGCTCGGACGGAACAAGACCCGGCGATAGCCACTCCCCCTCGCGCGTTCCAAGACCGAGGACCTACAGGCCACCGAAATGCCGGCTCCCTACGTCGCCTAGAGCCCTACCGCCGCAGCGGGTGGCGAACACCGCCTCACGTTCGGTCCGGCTGCCGCGCGAGAGCGCGATACAGAGTCGACCGGTCAACGTCCAGCCGCCGAGCGATCTCCGCTTTCGGGATCCCATCGCTGATGAGGCTTCTCGCTTCGACCACCTGCTCGACGGTCAGTTTTCGCGCCCGGCCCTTGTACACTCCCCGGGCCCTTGCGGCACGGATGCCCTCGGTTTGGCGCTCCTTGCTGATGGCCCGCTCCAGTTGGGCGAAGGACCCCATGACGTTGAGCTGGAACTCGGCAAACGGGTCGCTGGCCCCAGGCTCGAAGCTCACCCGCTCGTTAATGAACGCGACCGCCGCGCCCTTGTCGACGAGCTCGGTGACGAGCTGGTTCAGGTCGACCACCGAACGCGCTAGCCGGTCCATCGACGACACGACCACCTGGTCGCCCGAGCGTGCGTAGCGGATCAGATCGGCAAGCGCCGGGCGATCCGCCCGGCCGGCGGCGGATTGCTTCTCCTCGAACAGTCGGTCGACCTCCCCAAGAGCTTCGAGTTGTCGCGCGAGATTCTGGTCCTTGCTCGACACGCGCGCGTTGAACCGCCCTGGATCTTCCGGAGGGTGGTTGGTTACGCGACCTCCGGTTCGGGGGTCACGGTCGTAGCCTGCCGGTGAGCGTGTTCGAACTCAACGGGTGGCAGCTGCCCGATTGAGGAGTGGAGGCGGTCGTGGTTGTACCAGTGGACCCAGCGGGCGACTTGCCACTCGACCTCGGCGTGGTTCTTCCAGGTCGGGCCGCCGTCGTTGATCGCCTCGGTCTTGAACAGTCCGATCGTCGACTCGCACAGCGCGTTGTCCAGTGCGTCGCCGACGGTGCCGATGGATCCGGCGATGCCGGCCTGGGCCAACTCGGCGGTCAGCGCCAGCGATACGTATTGCGACCCGGCATCGGAGTGGTGGACGAGCCGGCCGTGTTCCCAGTGGGCTCCGGCGCGGTGACGCACGTCGATCGCCTGACGTAGGGCGTCGGTGACCAGGAAGGTCCGCATGCTCGTTGCGACTCGCCAGCCCAGGATCCGGCGGGAGTAGACGTCCACGACGAAGGCGACGTAGACGAACCCGGTCAGCGTCCACACGTAGGAGAAGTCGGCCACCCACAGCTGGTCGGTCGCAGTAGGCACGTGCCAGCCGCGCTTGACCAGGTCGGGGTGACGTGGCGCCTGGGCCGACCGCCGAGTCGTGGTGGTGCGGTGTCGTCCCCGCACTGCGCCGGTGATCCCGGCGATGGCCATGAGCCGGGCGACCTGGTCGCGCCCAACATCGAAGCCGGCGCGGCGGGCGGCATGCCAGAGCTTGCGCACCCCGTACACGCCCCAGTTCTCCCGGTGCAGCGTCACCAGCGCGTTGACGAGGTAGGCCTCCTCCAACAGCGCCTGGCTCACAGGACGGGCTTTGTGGGCGTAGTAGGTGGACGGCGCGATCTTTATCCCGTGCACGGACAGCACGGCGCAGATCGGCTCGACGCCGAACCGGTCCCTGTAGGTGTCGATGTAGGCCACGATCACTTGAGTCGGCGGTCGAGCTCCGCCTGAGCGAAAAACGCTGACGCGGTCTTGAGGATCTCGTTCGCCCGCTCGAGTTCGGCCACGCGCTTCTTCAACGCGCGGACCTCCTCGGACTCACTCGAGCGAGTGGTCGCGGGCCGGGCGCCGCTGGCGTGCTCGGCCTCCTCGATCCAGTTCCGCAGCGTTGCGGGGTTCACGTCCAGGAGCGAGCCGACGTGCTTGCGGGCTCCCAGCTTCGACTCGGTGCCCTCGCCGAGCTTCTCGCGGTACATCCGCACCGCCCGCTCCCGGAACTCACCGTCGTATCTCCTCGGTGCTGACATGGGGATCAGTCTCCCTTGCTAGATCAGCACCCTCCAGGAGATCCAGGGCGGTTCA
>NZ_JBUZNL010000025.1:0-11589 GCF_055326485.1 Georgenia sp. G2120
TGAACCGCCCTGGATCTCCTGGAGGGTGCTGATCTAGCAAGGGAGACTGATCCCCATGTCAGCACCGAGGAGATACGACGGTGAGTTCCGGGAGCGGGCGGTGCGGATGTACCGCGAGAAGCTCGGCGAGGGCACCGAGTCGAAGCTGGGAGCCCGCAAGCACGTCGGCTCGCTCCTGGACGTGAACCCCGCAACGCTGCGGAACTGGATCGAGGAGGCCGAGCACGCCAGCGGCGCCCGGCCCGCGACCACTCGCTCGAGTGAGTCCGAGGAGGTCCGCGCGTTGAAGAAGCGCGTGGCCGAACTCGAGCGGGCGAACGAGATCCTCAAGACCGCGTCAGCGTTTTTCGCTCAGGCGGAGCTCGACCGCCGACTCAAGTGATCGTGGCCTACATCGACACCTACAGGGACCGGTTCGGCGTCGAGCCGATCTGCGCCGTGCTGTCCGTGCACGGGATAAAGATCGCGCCGTCCACCTACTACGCCCACAAAGCCCGTCCTGTGAGCCAGGCGCTGTTGGAGGAGGCCTACCTCGTCAACGCGCTGGTGACGCTGCACCGGGAGAACTGGGGCGTGTACGGGGTGCGCAAGCTCTGGCATGCCGCCCGCCGCGCCGGCTTCGATGTTGGGCGCGACCAGGTCGCCCGGCTCATGGCCATCGCCGGGATCACCGGCGCAGTGCGGGGACGACACCGCACCACCACGACTCGGCGGTCGGCCCAGGCGCCACGTCACCCCGACCTGGTCAAGCGCGGCTGGCACGTGCCTACTGCGACCGACCAGCTGTGGGTGGCCGACTTCTCCTACGTGTGGACGCTGACCGGGTTCGTCTACGTCGCCTTCGTCGTGGACGTCTACTCCCGCCGGATCCTGGGCTGGCGAGTCGCAACGAGCATGCGGACCTTCCTGGTCACCGACGCCCTACGTCAGGCGATCGACGTGCGTCACCGCGCCGGAGCCCACTGGGAACACGGCCGGCTCGTCCACCACTCCGATGCCGGGTCGCAATACGTATCGCTGGCGCTGACCGCCGAGTTGGCCCAGGCCGGCATCGCCGGATCCATCGGCACCGTCGGCGACGCACTGGACAACGCGCTGTGCGAGTCGACGATCGGACTGTTCAAGACCGAGGCGATCAACGACGGCGGCCCGACCTGGAAGAACCACGCCGAGGTCGAGTGGCAAGTCGCCCGCTGGGTCCACTGGTACAACCACGACCGCCTCCACTCCTCAATCGGGCAGCTGCCACCCGTTGAGTTCGAACACGCTCACCGGCAGGCTACGACCGTGACCCCCGAACCGGAGGTCGCGTAACCAACCACCCTCCGGAAGATCCAGGGCGGTTCAGGGTCAGGCGAGCCGAAGGTCTGTGAGGCACGTGGCCCCGTCGTCGGCGGTGGAGAAGTCCGACGTACCCGTCAAGCCGTCATAGGTGATCTCGATGGTTCCTTCGACGTCGCGCGGCAACCAGAAGCCTGCGAAGCCGTTGTCGAAGGTGGTCACCTCGTCGTTGACGAGCTCTTCACCGCTTGCTTGGTCCAGGATCCGCACCTGGATGTCCTGGCCGGTGAGTTCCCCCTGGCAGGTGGTGAGACTGTGGTAGTAGCAGTCGTGCGTCTGGTTCACGTATGGGGCCACGGAGAAGTAGAACAGGTCGTCAGGCATGTCCAGGGCGAGGTCCTGCTCGCCGTCGGAGAACAGCAGTTCCTCGGACCGGATGGATGCCATGTAGCTGGTGGGGCGTTCTTGACCGCCCAGTCGGTCGAGATGGTCGATCATTTCCGGGACTTCCATCCCGTCCAGGCCGTGGGCGGCGAGAAACTCTCCTTCAGCGCCCTCCACGGACTGCTCGTCGCTGGTGTCCGCGGTCGAGCAGCCAGCCAGTATCAGCACCAACGCCGGGATCGTTGCGGCAAGTCTCTTCACGTTATTTCTCCTGTCTGACGGTGCTCGCTGATCGGACCGGACGGCTCCATGACCTGGCGGGTGCCCGGCACACGGTAGGCAAGCGTTGCGCAGGTGGATCTAGGTATTTCGTCCCGGGCTCGGTCATGTTTCATCAGGGGGCGCTGAAGAGTCTGGGTCGGCACAAGAGATGCCCGGTCATACCAGGGTTTGAAAGTTGGCGACCAGGCCCTGTAGGTACCCCGAGAGCCAACTCCACACCCCGGTGACCATGGCAAGCCCGAGGAGCACGAGCAAGCCGCCGCCAAGCCGTTGGAAGAGGCGGCGGCGGCGGCGCAAGACGTCCAACGCTCGGCGCGAGCGGGACAGCAGCATCGCCCCAGCGACAAACGGGATGCCAAGGCCGAGGCTGTAGGCCAGCACGAGGATTCCGCCGCGGGTGGGGTCGGCTTCGCTGAACGCCAAGCTCAGGACGGCGGCCAAGGTCGGTCCCATGCACGGCGCCCAGCCCAACCCGAAGACGACGCCGAGCAGCGGGGCTCCCCAGACGCCTTGACGCGGGGCCAGGCGCAGGCGTCGGTCGCTTTGCAGCATGGGGATGTACCCCATGAATGCCAGCCCCATGAGCACGACCAGCGCGCCAAGGATTCGCGTGATCGTCTCCACCCACGGGGCCAGCAGGATCCCGAGCCAGGCGAACACCACGCCGAGCAGCACGAACACAGCGGTGAAACCGGCGACGAAGAGCAGTGCACCGGTGAGCAGTCGCCCGTCGCGCACCTTCGTACGTTGCGTCCCTCCGCCGTGCCCGCCAGGTGTCGTCGCTCCGGCCATTCCGCTGAGGTAGCCGACGTAGCCAGGCAGGAGGGGCAGCACGCAGGGGGAGGCGAAGGAGATGAAGCCGGCGATCAAGGCGACCGGGAGTGCGGCGAGCATCGGCCCGGTGAGAACCGTGTCGGCGAAGGCGGCCCCGAGTTGGTCCCAGACCATGGCTGTCACGCCTCCTCAGCGAGCGTGTCATCAATGAGGCCGCGCAGAACGGTCGGATCGATCTGTCCCATGACGCGTGCGGCCACGCGCCCCTGCCGGTCCAGGACCACTGTGGTGGGCATGGCCTGGAGCGGCACGAGTCCCTGGAAGGCGGCGACGGCGGCAGCTCCGCTGTCGTGCACCGAGGGGTAAGGAACCTCGAAGGTCCGCTCGAAGGCTTGAGCGGTCGCGACGTCGTCGCGCGGATTGACCCCCAGCATCTCTACACCCTGGGGGGCATAGTCCTCGTAGATCGCGCCCAGATCGTCGGCTTCCGCCCGGCACGGCGGGCAGGCGGCATACCAGAAATTCACCACCACCACCTCACCGCGCGTGTCGTTCACGTCGACCTCCGCACCGTCATAGGTCACCCCGACCAGGTCGATGGGAGCGTCACGCTGCTCGGGTTCCCACAGCTCCAGCGAACCGTCACCCGAGACGTAACCCGTATCAATGCTGAGGTCTGAGTTGGCACCGGGTGCCGAGGCGCAGCCTGCCAGTGCCATCACCGATGCCAAGCTGGCCGCAACAAACCACCGGTCCACCGGACCTCGACGCCTGTTGTTGGAATTCACGCCTTTCACCCTTTCAAGGGCCCTTTGGGGCTCACGTGCCACTGCCTGCACGAGGCGGGTCATCGAACCGTCCGACCTCATAGTCCTACAACTTCTCCTACGCGTGTTGTTCAGAAGTCTTTTTCGCGCATCGCTACCGATAAGCTGGATCCCATCTGGTCTGCGCGAAAGTTGTCAATTCGACCCGCGCTTCCAACGCCACACCATAGGCCTGGCCCGAACGTTGGCGACCTACGACGCCCGTCCGGTGAGACTCCATGAAGAATCGATGAAGATTCACCGCAAACACTGGCATCCAACCCTCACCTCTGCTCGTCCCCGGCTAACGTCGACGCGGCGTCGAGCACGCGGTGGGCAACTCTGCCAGCAAATCTAATGAGCGGGCCGGCCGAAGGTGCTCTTCTTGCCGGCCCGTCCTGCTGACCCGGCGCCCGACTCGAACTGATCTGGAGAAAGAAACCATGAAATTGAGGACTCGGTTTACGGCAGTTGCGGGCGGAACCGTTCTGGCATTGACGCTTGCCGCATGCGGCAGCGGTGACCAAGATGCAACGACTTCAGCCCCGGCCGGGGACGATAGCTCGGAGACAACCACAGAGAGCACGCTGCAGCCGGAGGTATCCGAGATGCACAACGACGCAGACGTGAACTTTGCCCAGATGATGATCGTCCATCACGAGGGTGCTATCGAGATGGCTGACGTAGCGGTGGAACGTGCCGCCAGTGAGGAGGTGCGCACGCTCGCTGAAGGGATCGCCGCAGCCCAGGGGCCCGAAATCACACAGATGACCTCCTGGCTGGAGACCTGGGGCCAGGAGACCTCTCCGACCGGTGACGGCGGCATGGACCACGGCGGCATGGAGATGGAAGGGCTGACCCAGGAGGAAGCCATGGTCGAGCTGGAGTCGCTGCCGGACGCCGAGTTCGAACTCCGCTTCCTCGAGCTGATGATCGCGCACCATCGCGGCGCGGTGGACATGGCCGAGACCGAACTGGACAACGGAGAGAACCCCGAAGCGCTCGCCCTCGCCCAGACGATGATCGACGACCAGCAAGCGGAGATCACCGAGATGGAAGACATGCTCGAGATTCGTTAATGCCCAACAGATCCGGGCAGCACTCATGAGGGCTCGCTCGAGGCTGAGACCCAGCCGCACGGCCACGCGCCGAGAGCCCCGCCACACGATTCCCCCACCCGGTACGGGGGCCGCCTCGCGGCGTCAGGGGAAGTTCTGCAGTGCGCCGGATGTCAACCGCAAGATGTGAGCCCGCACACATGTCCTCGACCCCTAGAAGGTCACGCTTTACTATCGCTCAGGTAACGTTCCGATAACGAGGAGACGCACCGACGTGTTCGCACCCCCGCGCGGCCGCCACGCACGGCACCGCACCCTTGCCCCCCGGGTCGCCACCGCACTGCTCACCGTCGCCGCGGCGACGTCGATCGCCACGAGCGCCCAGGCCACCGACACCACCGGTGGAGTCCGCACCGTCACCCCGAGCATCCGCACCGACGTCGGCTGGCAGAACCAGGTCGCCAACGCCATCGCCGCCCAGACCAACGCCTACCGCGCGGCCAACGGGCTGTCCCAGCTCACCCGCAGCGGCTCGATCGACTCGGTCGCCCAGTCGTGGTCCAACCACCAGGCGAGCATCGGCTCGATGGTCCACCGCGGCGACTACGGAGCCTCGGCCGTCCCCGGCGGCTCCACCGGCACCATGGAGATCCTGTCCTGGGGCATGTACCCCGACCACGGGGCGGACTACTTCATGAGCCAGTGGCGCAACTCCCCGGTGCACAACAACATCCTGCTCACCGGTTCGTACACGCACTTCGGCGTCGGCGTGGCCGTCTCGGCCGACGGTCGCGTCTTCGCGACGCAGAACTTCGCGACCTACCCGGGCGGCGGCCCGGGCGGCTCCACGCCCGCTCCCGCCGAGCCCGCGCCGGCGGAGCCTGCTCCCGAGCCGGAGCCGGAGCCGCAGGCCGAGCCGCAGCCGGATGCACAGGCCGAGGCCCAGGCGCAGGCCGAGGCCCAGGCCGCACGGACCGACGACGCAGCCTCGCGCGACACCGCCCGCACGGAGCCGGAGCCCGAGCCGGTCCGCCCGCCCGGGACCCCGCGCTTCCTGCTGTCGGACGAGCTCGCCGGCGACGCCGTGCACAACTTCCTCTACGGCGTCGAGGGCGACGAGATCTTCGTCGGCGACTACGACGGCGACGGCACCGACACGATCACGGTGCGCCGCGGCAACGAGCTGCACATCACCGACACCCTGGGTACCGGCCCGGCGGAGCGCGTCGTCGAGCTCGGGGCTGGCGACGGCCACGAGATCGTTCAGGGCGATTTCGACGGCGACGGCACCGACACGTTCGCGGTGCGTCACGGCAACGTCCTGCACATCATCAACGACCTCGACAACCCGGGCGAGATCGAGCTGGCCGCCTTCGGCGCCGACGGCGACACGCTCCTCGTCGGCGACTGGGACGGCGACGGCACCGACACGTTCGGCGTCCGCCGAGGCACCGACGTCGTCTACACGAACGACCCGACCGGCGCGAGCGTCGACGGCGAGTTCTCCCTCGGCGAGGCGACCGACCTCGTCCTCGTGGGCGACTGGGACGGTGACGGCGCGGACAGCCTCGCCCTCCAGCGCGGCGCCGACTTCTTCGTCAGCAACGAGAACGCGGACGGCGCCGAGGTCGAGGAGACCCGGTACGGCCGCGACGGCGACACCGCCGTCTTCGGCGACTTCGACGGCGACGGTTCGGACAGCCTCGGCGTCGTCCGCATCGAGCAGACCCGCTGACCCGGCCCCCCCGGCTGCATCAGCACGACCCGACGGGGTCACCGGTCCCACCCTGGACCGGTGACCCCGTCGCCGTCCGGCCCGGACCAGTCGGCCGCGTGAACGACCTCGGTCGATCTAATCGGCGGGTGCTACCCCGTGATTCGCACGATCGCGGACGGGTGAGCCACCGGGAGGCGATGCTCTTGCTTCACGATGAGGCCATGGCTCCGCACGCTTCCCCTGACGCGAATCTGCCGCGAGTTCTCGTCGTGGACGACGAGGCGCCATTGGCGCGACTGGTAGCGAGCTACCTGGAACGTGACGGCTTCGAGGTCGAGGTCACCGGTGACGGGAACGACGCGGTCGAGCTCGCGCGGCGATGGCACCCCGGCGTGATCGTCCTCGACCTGGGCCTCCCGGGCATCGACGGCATCGAGATCTGCGGGATCGTGCGCACCTTCTCCGACTGTTACATCATCATGCTCACCGCCCGCGTGGAAGAGATCGACAAGCTCCTCGGTCTGTCGGTGGGGGCCGATGACTACATGACCAAGCCGTTCAGCCCGCGGGAGCTCGTCGCCCGGGTGCGGGCGATGCTGCGCCGCCCGCGCCTAGACTCGGGCGACACCCGTCGCTCGGCGTCGTTCGGGCCGCTGACGGTGGACGTCGTAGGCCGGGAGGTGTTCCTCGCCGAGCATCCGGTGGAACTGACCCGCACGGAGTTCGACGTCCTGTCCGCGCTCGCGACACGCCCACACATGGCTTTTTCCCGGCGCGAACTGATCGAGGCGGTGTGGGGGCCGGGCTGGGGCGGCGACGAGCACCTCGTCGACGTACATGTCGGACATCTCCGGCAGAAGCTCGGTGACAAGGCGTCCGCGCCGAAGTTCATCCGGACAGTTCGTGGGATCGGTTACCGGATGGGGCCGGGATGGTGAGCAGCGGCCGGCCGAGGTCATGGGGGTTGGGTGCTCGGCTGCTTGCGGCGATCGTGGCGGTCATCCTCGTGGCAGCGGGCACTGCGTGGGTTGTCGCCGCGGCCATCGGGCCGGTGATCTTCCACGACCACATGCTCATGGCCGAGCCGGCGGAATCGGATGTCGTCGCCCACGCCGAGCAGGCCTTCACCACTGCGTCGACGCTGGCCCTCTCCCTTGCTCTGCTCGCCGGCCTCCTGACATCGGTCGTGGTGAGCGTCCTCGTCACCCGGCGGATCGCCAGGTCGTTGGAACGGGTGCGGCACGCGGCAGCCAAGGTAGCGAACGGGGACTACGAGGCCCGTGTCCCCGAGGTGCACATGGGGTCCGAGTTCGACGATCTCGCGGCGGCTTTCAACACCATGGCCACCGATCTGGGGCAGATCGAACAGACACGCACGCGGATGCTCGGGGATCTGGCCCACGAGATACGCACCCCTGTGGCAACGCTAGACGGCTATCTCGAGGGCATGATCGACGGCGTTGTCCAGGTGGACGAACCGACCTTGGGCATGCTGCGCGAGCAGGCCAGTCGGCTCTCCCGCCTGGCACATGACATCACCCTGGTCACCGCGGCCGGCGAGGGACGGTTGAGCATGCGACAGGAACCACTGGTCGTCGGGGACCTCCTCGACGATGCCTGGGCCCAGGCGCGGGCAGGGTATGCGGACAAAGGTGTCCACCTGCACCTCAGCGGCACCGACAGCGACCGACGCACCACCATCGTGGCCGACCGTGACCGGCTCGGACAGGTGCTGACGAACCTCCTCGACAACGCGTTACGACACACACCCGGTCACGGGCGGGTGGAGCTGGGCGTCCAACGCGACGTGCCCGTCCTCCGGTTGTGGGTCAAGGACAACGGCGACGGAATCACCGCTGAGCACCTGCCGCACATCTTCGAACGCTTCTACCGGGCCGACGCCGCCCGCGACCGCGCACACGGCGGATCAGGGATCGGGCTCGCCATCGTCCGATCCATCGTCGAAGCCCACAGCGGCACCGTGACCGCGACCAACCCCGGCCCGGGCGCCCTGTTCACCATCGACCTGCCTATGAACCACCCTCAGCCCGCGTAGGGCACAGTGGGAAACGTTCAGACGGCTCGACAGTGCGCGGCACTGAGCGGTACAGAGGGCAACTCATCGTCCGGTCGGGCCGGATACGTACGACTGTGGGACGTTGATCTTCGTTCGCTGGGATCAGCGGTGCTGCTCAGTGACTTCGTCGAGAAGCCCGCGCCCGCGCCCGCGCCGATGATGCCCACCCGTGAGCGTTCATCATGTGCTTCCGGGCTGCGCAGCGTTCGCAAAAGCCGGCAGCAGGATGGCGTCGATGAACCAGGGGGCGTCCTCGGCGTTGAGCCGCCCGGCTCGCACTTCCTCGGCCGCCCCGTTGATCACGACGTGGGTAGTGGCCAGGAGCCAGCTGACCGGAAGGTCAGCGCGAAAGGCGCCTTCGTGCTGACCACGCTCGAGCAGGTCGCGCATGCGGGCTTCGGCCTTCTCGTGGTGTTCGCGGATGCGGGCTGCAGGCAGTTCCTTCTGCGCCGCAGCCAGCACGGCCCTCGCCTGGTCCACGAGCACCCAGCTGGAGGCGACGAGCCGCTGGAACGCCTTACGGGCGTCACCGTCCAGTGACACCGCGCGCAGGACCTCCTCACCGCGTTCGAGGCTGTCGATGAGTGCAGCCTCGATGAGTTCGGTACGGGTCGCGAAGTGCCCGTACAGCGTCATGCGGCCCACCCCCGCCTCGGCAGCGATGTCGGCCACCGAGGCGTCGGGGTGCTCGCGGATCGCAGTGACGACCGCCGCCAGGATCTTCGCTCGGTTGCGTTGCGCGTCGGCCCGCTGGTTGGCCGCGCGGCGGTCACCTGCTGCGGGCGCTTGCTGGGGCCCGTCGTTCGTCAGGGGCTTCTTGGCCGCCATGCTCCACCTCAGTACTCGTACGGGAATGTATGAGATAGTCTAACCGCTGCATCTCGTACACACATGATTGAGTTGCGTGGGCGAAGCGCAGAACCCATGGGCACCGTCGAGTAGAAGGAGATCGATGATGACTGCGACACAACACGAGCAAGTAGGCGAAGGGGCCCACCCCAAGCGCTGGCTGGCGCTGGGCCTGTTGGGCACGGCCCAATTCATGTTGATCCTCGACGTCACGGTCGTGGCGATCGCCCTGCCGCAGATGGGACTGGACCTGAACCTGTCACGCGAGGCGATGACCTGGGTGGTGGCCGCGTACACAGTGACCTTCGGCAGTCTGATGCTCCTGGGTGGGCGCAGCGCCGATCTGTTCGGCTCCAAACCGATCGTCTATACCGGGCTGTTCATCTTCACCGCCGGGTCGCTGCTGGCCGGACTGTCCGAGAGCGGCGGCGTCCTGCTCGGCGGCCGAGTCGCGCAGGGCCTGGGTGCAGCGCTGCTCTCACCCGCCGCCCTGTCCGTGGTGGTGCGGCTGTTCACCGGCGACGAGCGCAACCGCGCCCTGGGCATCTGGTCCGCCCTCGGCGGTGGCGGCGCGGCGGTCGGCGTGTTGCTCGGCGGCCTGATCACCGCGGGGCCGGGCTGGCCATGGGTGTTCTTCATCAACATCCCCGTCGGCCTCATCGTGCTGGCAGGCCTGCTGTGGGTGCTCCCACCACTGCCACCTGGCGCCGGCCCGCGGCCATCACTCGACATACTCGGCGCGCTACTGGTCACCGCCGCCACCGGATCGGCGATCTACGCCCTGACCGTGGCTGGTGAGCTCGGTTGGACCAGTCCACAGACTCTTATCGCTGCGGGGGCGGCCGTTGTGCTCTATCTGCTGTTCGGGTGGCGACAGAAGACCGCTGCATCCCCGCTGATGAATCTCAGCCTGCTGGGCCGACGATCTGTGGGTGCCGGGGTTTTCGTGATCCTGATCGCCACCGCGCTGATGGTCGCGGTGTTCTTCCTGGGCACCTTCTACTTCCAGCAGTTTGAACCGCCCTGGATCTTCCGGAGGGTGGTTGGTTACGCGACCTCCGGTTCGGGGGTCACGGTCGTAGCCTGCCGGTGAGCGTGTTCGAACTCAACGGGTGGCAGCTGCCCGATTGAGGAGTGGAGGCGGTCGTGGTTGTACCAGTGGACCCAGCGGGCGACTTGCCACTCGACCTCGGCGTGGTTCTTCCAGGTCGGGCCGCCGTCGTTGATCGCCTCGGTCTTGAACAGTCCGATCGTCGACTCGCACAGCGCGTTGTCCAGTGCGTCGCCGACGGTGCCGATGGATCCGGCGATGCCGGCCTGGGCCAACTCGGCGGTCAGCGCCAGCGATACGTATTGCGACCCGGCATCGGAGTGGTGGACGAGCCGGCCGTGTTCCCAGTGGGCTCCGGCGCGGTGACGCACGTCGATCGCCTGACGTAGGGCGTCGGTGACCAGGAAGGTCCGCATGCTCGTTGCGACTCGCCAGCCCAGGATCCGGCGGGAGTAGACGTCCACGACGAAGGCGACGTAGACGAACCCGGTCAGCGTCCACACGTAGGAGAAGTCGGCCACCCACAGCTGGTCGGTCGCAGTAGGCACGTGCCAGCCGCGCTTGACCAGGTCGGGGTGACGTGGCGCCTGGGCCGACCGCCGAGTCGTGGTGGTGCGGTGTCGTCCCCGCACTGCGCCGGTGATCCCGGCGATGGCCATGAGCCGGGCGACCTGGTCGCGCCCAACATCGAAGCCGGCGCGGCGGGCGGCATGCCAGAGCTTGCGCACCCCGTACACGCCCCAGTTCTCCCGGTGCAGCGTCACCAGCGCGTTGACGAGGTAGGCCTCCTCCAACAGCGCCTGGCTCACAGGACGGGCTTTGTGGGCGTAGTAGGTGGACGGCGCGATCTTTATCCCGTGCACGGACAGCACGGCGCAGATCGGCTCGACGCCGAACCGGTCCCTGTAGGTGTCGATGTAGGCCACGATCACTTGAGTCGGCGGTCGAGCTCCGCCTGAGCGAAAAACGCTGACGCGGTCTTGAGGATCTCGTTCGCCCGCTCGAGTTCGGCCACGCGCTTCTTCAACGCGCGGACCTCCTCGGACTCACTCGAGCGAGTGGTCGCGGGCCGGGCGCCGCTGGCGTGCTCGGCCTCCTCGATCCAGTTCCGCAGCGTTGCGGGGTTCACGTCCAGGAGCGAGCCGACGTGCTTGCGGGCTCCCAGCTTCGACTCGGTGCCCTCGCCGAGCTTCTCGCGGTACATCCGCACCGCCCGCTCCCGGAACTCACCGTCGTATCTCCTCGGTGCTGACATGGGGATCAGTCTCCCTTGCTAGATCAGCACCCTCCAGGAGATCCAGGGCGGTTCA
>NZ_JBUZNL010000026.1:0-6705 GCF_055326485.1 Georgenia sp. G2120
GGGTGGGTCTGCTGCACGGGTAGGTGACACCTGATCTGTGGTGCCGGAAGGTGCTGCTGGAAGGATGTCGATCGTGCCCAGACCTCATCCGAAGGAGTTCCGCGACGATGTCGTGGCCGTGGCCCGCCGCGGGGACGCTCCGATCAAGGACATCGCCAAAGACTTCGGGATCAGCGAGTCCTGTCTGCGTAACTGGTTGCAGGCCTCTGACGTCGAGGACGGCAATCGCCCCGGTGTGACTCGGAGCGAGTCGGCCGAGCTGCGCGAAGCGAAGAAACGTGTCCGCCTGCTCGAACAAGAGAACGAGGTTCTGCGCCGTGCGGCGGCCTACCTCTCGCAGGCGAACCTGCCGGGAAAATGATGTACCCGCTCGTGAGAGAGCTCGCCAGCGACGGGATCCCTGTCGCGGTGACGTGCCGGGTCCTCAGGCTCGCCCGCCAGCCCTACTACCGGTGGCTCGCAGACCCCGTCAGCGACCGCGATCTCGAGCAGGCCTACCTGGCGAACGCCCTGTTCGACGCTCATCGCGACGACCCCGAGTTCGGGTATCGCCTGCTGGCAGACGAGGCCCGTGAAGCGGGCCACGTCGCGTGTGATCGCACGATCTGGCGGACATGCCGGGACAACCGGTGGTGGAGCGTGTTCGGCAAGAAACGAGGCAAGAACGGGAAACGGCCCGGCCCGCCGGCCCACGACGATCTCGTCGAACGGGACTTCACCGCGGCCGCTCCCAACGAGCTGTGGCTGACCGATATCACCGAGCACCCCACCGGCGAGGGCAAGATCTATCTCTGCGCGGTCAAGGACGTCTACTCGGGACGGATCGTGGGGTACTCGATCAGCGACCGCATGAAGGCCCGTCTCGCGGTTGACGCCCTGTCCTCTGCGGTCGCCCGACGCGGCGGTGACATGGCTGGGTGCGTCGTGCACTCGGACAGAGGCTCTCAATTCCGGTCCAGGCGCTTCCTGGCCGCCCTGCGCCGCCACGACCTCGTGGGCTCGATGGGGCAAGTCGCCTCCGCGGGAGACAACGCCGCGATGGAGTCCTTCTTCTCGCTCCTGCAGAAGAACGTCCTCGACCGTCGCCGCTGGGCCACCAGGGCCGAACTGCGGATCGCGATCGTGACCTGGATCGAACGGACCTACCACCGCCGCCGGCGCCAGGACCGACTCGGTCGTCTGACCCCCATCGAGTACGAGACCATCATGACCACTCAGATCGCACTCGCGGCCTGAGAACACCTGTCACCTACTCGTGCAGCAGACCCGGTTCACGCTCAGCCGGTGCTCGTGTGGGAGCTGGCGCACTGTCATCGGCCTGGGCGGTGAAGGTCCGCAGGCGCAGGCTGTTGCTGACGACGAACACGCTGGACAGGGCCATGGCCGCCCCGGCGAGCATCGGGTTGAGCAGTCCGAAGGCCGCGAGCGGGATGGCAGCAGTGTTGTAGGCGAAGGCCCAGAACAGGTTGGTCTTGATCGTGCGCAGCGTGCGCCGGGAAAGGCGGATCGCGTCCGCCGCGGCTCGGAGGTCGCCGCGGACCAGGGTGATGTCGGCGGCCTCGATCGCGACGTCGGTGCCGGTGCCCATCGCCAGGCCGAGGTCGGCCTGGGCCAGGGCGGGGGCGTCGTTGACGCCGTCGCCGACCATCGCGACGACCTTGCCCTCGTCTTGGAGGCGGGACACGACATCGACCTTGTCCTTGGGTAGGACTTCGGCGATGACCGACTCGATGCCGACCTCCGAGGCGACCTGTTCGGCCACGCTCTGGTTGTCACCGGTGAGCAGCACCGGCGTGAGACCGAGTTCTTTGAACTGGGCGATCGCTTCGGCGCTGGTGGGCTTGACCTGATCGGCCACGACCAGCACGCCGCGTGCCCGACCATCCCAGCCGACCGCGATCGCGGTCTTGCCCTGCGCCTCGGCGGCCTGCTTGGCCGACCGCAGATTTTCGTCGAGGTGCTGTGACCAGTCGCGCAGCAAGACCTCGCGGCCGGCGAGGACGGTGTGCCCGTCGACGACACCCTGGACACCGAGGCCCTCGACGTTCTCGAAGGACTCCGGCGTGGGCAGGTCGCCGACCTCGGCGGTAGCTCCAGCGGCGATCGCCTGAGCGATGGGATGCTCGGAGGCATCCTCCAGGCCGCCGGCCAGTCGCAACAGCTCGGTACGATCCACTCCCTCGGCGACGATCACGTCGTCCAGGGTCATCTTGCCGGTGGTGACGGTGCCGGTCTTGTCCAGCACGATCGTGTCGACCCGGCGCGTGGACTCCAGAGTCTCGGGACCTTTGATCAGCACGCCCATCTGCGCCCCCCGCCCGGTGCCGACCAGCAGGGCGGTCGGGGTGGCCAGCCCCAGGGCGCAGGGGCAGGCGATGATCAGCACCGCCACCGCGGCGGTGAAGCCCGCACTGACGGGGAATCCGGCGCCGATCCAGGCTCCGAGCGTGGCGATGGCGATCGCGATCGCGATCGGGACGAACACGCCGGAGACCCGATCGGCCAGCCGCTGGATCTCGGCTTTGCCGGACTGGGCGTCCTCGACCATCTTGGCCATCTGCGCCAGCTGGGTATCGGAGCCGACACGGGTTGTCCGCACGACCAGTCGGCCCCCGGCGTTGACCGTCGCACCGGTGACCGGATCGCCCTCGGTCACTTCGACCGGTACGGATTCTCCGGTGAGCATGGAGGCATCGATGGCGCTGTTGCCCGAGGCGATGACCCCGTCGGTGGCGATCTTCTCCCCTGGGCGGACGATGAACTCGTCACCGACGGAGAGCTCCTCGATTGGCACCCGCTGTTCCCGGCCGTCGCGCAGGACCGAGACCTCCTTCGCGCCGAGTTCCAGCAGCGCCCGCAGGGCGGCACCGGCTCGGCGCTTGGAGCGCTTCTCGAAGTAGCGCCCCAGCAGGATGAAGGTGATCACCCCGGCTGCGACCTCCAGGTAGATGTGCCCGAGACCATCACCGCGGGAGATGGTGAACTCGAACGGGTGGACCACCCCGGGTTGGCCTGCGGTGCCGAAGAACAGCGCGATGATCGACCACACCAGGGCTGCGGTGGTGCCCACCGAGATCAGGGTGTCCATCGTCGCCGCACCATGGCGCAGGTTGGTCCAGGCTGCCTTGTGGAAGGGCCAGCCGGCCCACACCACCACCGGGGCGGCCAGCACGAGCGAGGCGAAGCCCCAGTAGTCGAACTGGAGTGCCGGGATCATCGCCATCGCGATCACCGGGACAGCCAGGACCGCCGAACCGATGAGCCGTTGGCGCAGCGAGCGCAGTTCGGCGTCCTCGGCCGATTCGGCCTCGCTGCCCGGTGCGTCACCGGCCCTTTTCGTGGGGGTGGGGAGGGCGGCGGTGTAGCCGGTCTTCTCCACCTCGGCGATCAGCGTCTGCGGGTCCAGGCCCTCCGGCCCGGTCACGCTGGCCTTCTCGGTGGCGTAGTTGACGCTGGCGGTGATCCCGTCGAGCTTGTTGAGTTTCTTCTCGATCCGGTTCGCACACGAGGCGCAGGTCATGCCACCGATCTGCAGTTCGACGCTGCTGGCGCCGGTGGTGTTCTCAGTCGTGGTCATGGCCGCCTCCCTCCTCGTGCTCATCGGTGTTGTCCGACTGTTCGGCCTCGCCGTGGTCTGTCCCGGCGTCGCGGGTGGTATCCAGCACCAGCGGTGCGGTGTGGACCTGTCCGGCGACCTGGAAGTCGAGGTAGAGCAGGTACCGTCCCGGGGTCGGTGCGGTGGCCTCGAACACGATCTCCGGTCCCGATGTCTGGCCCGGCTGGGGCTCATCGCCGTGCGGGTGGACGTGCAGGTAGGCCAGATCGCCCTCACGCAGCGCCACCAGGTGCCCGAAGGCCCCCAGGTACGGCTCCAGCTCGGTGACCGGCTGCCCGTCACGGGTGATGGTCATCGTCAGCTCGGTCGATGTGCCTGCCACCAGGTCGCCGGTCACGCTGACCTCGTAGCCATCCACCGTGGTCGTGGTGGCAGGCTCGGCCGGTGCTGGGGCGTAGTTGCCGGCGACCTGGACCGAGGTCGACAGGGTGATGCCCTCGCCGGCCTCGGCGGGCACGAAGTCGGCAAACACGCGGTAGGAGCCGGCTGCATCCCACTGCCAGGGGATCGACCAGGTGCCATCCGCGTTCATCTCGGGGTGGACGTGGTGGAAGTGCTGCCCATCAGCGCGGACCGCGATCAGGTGCAACTCCCTCTCGTGCTCCAGCTCGAAGTCGGTGACCGGGTCCCCGGCGGGTCCCGTGACGATCAGTGACAGGTCGCCGTCGGTGCCGGTCTCCGCGGGAGCGGTGACCCCGGTGAGCCGGTAGCCGTCCTGCGCGACGCCGAGACCCAGTGAGGACGCATCGTCGGTGTGTGTCTCGTGGCCGCCGGTGCCCATGTCTTGTTCCCCTGCGTGATCGGTTTGTTCCGTCTCTTCTGTCCAGCTCTGCACGGTCTGCTCGGGGATGACCGCGCCCGCCGTGACGAATGCCACGGCGAACACGGACACGAGGAGCAGCCCGTACAAACCGAGCCGTGCCGGGGCTCGCATATCAGCTGGGGGTGGCCTGGTAGCCGGCCTCGTCGACCGCGGCGATCACTGCGGCATCGTCCGCCGGGTCGTTCGTTGTGACGGCTAAGCGGCCCGTGGCCGCGCTGACCTCGATGTCCTGGACTCCGGCGATCTGCGATACCTCGGCGCGGATCGCGCCCTCGCAGTGGCCGCAGCTCATGCCGGTCACGGTGTATGTGGACGTAGTGGTCATGTCCTTCTCCTTCAGAGATACCTCAGGGGGGGTATCACTACTTATACCGGGTAGGGGTATCTGATGCAAGTGGTGAGCCCACAGACAGGGGCGAGGCTCGCGGCTTAGGTTCGAGCGGGTTGTCGCGGAATCGCGATCGTTGAGATCACGGCGGCAACCACTGCGGCGATGGCGGCGGCCGTGAAGGCCTGTTGGAAGCCTGCGGTGCCACCGTCGGTGGCGAGGCTGAGGGCTGCGATGCTGGAGACTGTGGCGACGCCGACCGAGGCGCCGAATTCGTGGAAGGTGCTCAGCAGGCCCGAGGCGATGCCGGCCTCCTCCGGGCCGATCTGTCCCAGCGCCGTGGCCGCGGCGACGACGAACAGTGCGCCGATACCGAAGGCTCCGAAGCTGATGCCGATCGTGGTCGCCACGGTTGTGGGCCACAAGGCGGGCACCATCAGGCCGATGGCTGCGATGAGCATGCCGACAGCTCCCAGGGAGCGCGCTCCCAGGCGGGCGATAAGGCGTCCGCCGAGATTGGCACCTGTCATCGTGGCCAGTGCGATCGGCAGGAACAGCAAGCCGGTTGCGAGAGGGCCATGTCCGGCGAACTGAACCGCCCTGGATCTCCTGGAGGGTGCTGATCTAGCAAGGGAGACTGATCCCCATGTCAGCACCGAGGAGATACGACGGTGAGTTCCGGGAGCGGGCGGTGCGGATGTACCGCGAGAAGCTCGGCGAGGGCACCGAGTCGAAGCTGGGAGCCCGCAAGCACGTCGGCTCGCTCCTGGACGTGAACCCCGCAACGCTGCGGAACTGGATCGAGGAGGCCGAGCACGCCAGCGGCGCCCGGCCCGCGACCACTCGCTCGAGTGAGTCCGAGGAGGTCCGCGCGTTGAAGAAGCGCGTGGCCGAACTCGAGCGGGCGAACGAGATCCTCAAGACCGCGTCAGCGTTTTTCGCTCAGGCGGAGCTCGACCGCCGACTCAAGTGATCGTGGCCTACATCGACACCTACAGGGACCGGTTCGGCGTCGAGCCGATCTGCGCCGTGCTGTCCGTGCACGGGATAAAGATCGCGCCGTCCACCTACTACGCCCACAAAGCCCGTCCTGTGAGCCAGGCGCTGTTGGAGGAGGCCTACCTCGTCAACGCGCTGGTGACGCTGCACCGGGAGAACTGGGGCGTGTACGGGGTGCGCAAGCTCTGGCATGCCGCCCGCCGCGCCGGCTTCGATGTTGGGCGCGACCAGGTCGCCCGGCTCATGGCCATCGCCGGGATCACCGGCGCAGTGCGGGGACGACACCGCACCACCACGACTCGGCGGTCGGCCCAGGCGCCACGTCACCCCGACCTGGTCAAGCGCGGCTGGCACGTGCCTACTGCGACCGACCAGCTGTGGGTGGCCGACTTCTCCTACGTGTGGACGCTGACCGGGTTCGTCTACGTCGCCTTCGTCGTGGACGTCTACTCCCGCCGGATCCTGGGCTGGCGAGTCGCAACGAGCATGCGGACCTTCCTGGTCACCGACGCCCTACGTCAGGCGATCGACGTGCGTCACCGCGCCGGAGCCCACTGGGAACACGGCCGGCTCGTCCACCACTCCGATGCCGGGTCGCAATACGTATCGCTGGCGCTGACCGCCGAGTTGGCCCAGGCCGGCATCGCCGGATCCATCGGCACCGTCGGCGACGCACTGGACAACGCGCTGTGCGAGTCGACGATCGGACTGTTCAAGACCGAGGCGATCAACGACGGCGGCCCGACCTGGAAGAACCACGCCGAGGTCGAGTGGCAAGTCGCCCGCTGGGTCCACTGGTACAACCACGACCGCCTCCACTCCTCAATCGGGCAGCTGCCACCCGTTGAGTTCGAACACGCTCACCGGCAGGCTACGACCGTGACCCCCGAACCGGAGGTCGCGTAACCAACCACCCTCCGGAAGATCCAGGGCGGTTCA
>NZ_JBUZNL010000027.1:0-5163 GCF_055326485.1 Georgenia sp. G2120
TGGTTGTGTGGTGGTGGTTGGAAGTTTTTAAGAGCATTCGGTGGATGCCTTGGCACCAGGAGCCGATGAAGGACGTTGTAGCCTGCGATAAGCCGCGGGGAGCTGGCAAACGAGCTGTGATCCGTGGATGTCCGAATGGGGGAACCCGGCCACCGTCATGGGTGGTCACGCGCGCCTGAATGTATAGGGCGTGTGAGGGAACGCGGGGAAGTGAAACATCTCAGTACCCGCAGGAAGAGATATTCCGTGAGTAGTGGCGAGCGAAAGCGGATGAGGCTAAACCGTGCGTGCGTGATAGCCGGCAGGCGTTGTGCGTGCGGGGTTGTGGGGCATGTCCGTTCCTTCCTGCCGGAAGGAGCACTGTGCAGTGCTGTGGGAGCTGAAAGGTCTGGGAAGGCCTGGCGTAGAGGGTGAGACCCCTGTAGGCGTACCGTGGCGTGTGTGGTGTGGGTGTGTTCCCGAGTAGCACCGGGCCCGTGAAATCCGGTGTGAATCTGGCAAGACCACTTGCTAAGCCTAAATACTACCTGGTGACCGATAGCGGACTAGTACCGTGAGGGAAAGGTGAAAAGTACCCCGGGAGGGGAGTGAAATAGTACCTGAAACCGGATGCTTACAATCCGTCGGAGCCTCCACAGTTGGGGTGACGGCGTGCCTTTTGAAGAATGAGCCTGCGAGTTAGTGGCGTGTGGCGAGGTTAACCCGTGTGGGGAAGCCGTAGCGAAAGCGAGTCCGAACAGGGCGTATGAGTCGCGCGTTCTAGACCCGAAGCGAAGTGATCTACCCATGGGCAGGTTGAAGCACGTGTAAGAGCGTGTGGAGGACCGAACCCACTTAGGTTGAAAACTGAGGGGATGACCTGTGGGTAGGGGTGAAAGGCCAATCAAACTTCGTGATAGCTGGTTCTCCCCGAAATGCATTTAGGTGCAGCGTTGCGTGCTTCTTGCCGGAGGTAGAGCTACTGGATGGCCGATGGGCCCTACAAGGTTACTGACGTCAGCCAAACTCCGAATGCCGGTAAGTGTGAGCGTGGCAGTGAGACTGCGGGGGATAAGCTTCGTAGTCGAGAGGGAAACAGCCCAGATCATCGGCTAAGGCCCCTAAGCGTGTGCTAAGTGGGAAAGGATGTGGAGTTGCAGTGACAACCAGGAGGTTGGCTTAGAAGCAGCCATCCTTGAAAGAGTGCGTAATAGCTCACTGGTCAAGTGATTCCGCGCCGACAATGTAGCGGGGCTCAAGCACACCGCCGAAGCCGTGGCACCACAGCATGTCCCTAGCCTTGGTTCAGGGGTTGTGGTGGGTAGGGGAGCGTCGCGTGGGAGGTGAAGCTGCGGGGTGACCCAGTGGTGGATCCTACGCGAGTGAGAATGCAGGCATGAGTAGCGAATGACGGGTGAGAACCCCGTCCGCCGAATGACCAAGGGTTCCAGGGCCAGGTTAATCCGCCCTGGGTTAGTCGGGACCTAAGGCGAGGCCGACAGGCGTAGTCGATGGACAACGGGTTGATATTCCCGTGACCGGCGAAGGACCGCCCATACCGAGTCCGGTGATGCTAACCACCCAAACCACTGTCATTGCCCTTCGGGGCGAGATGGTGGGGCGCGTGGGACCCGATCCGGTAGTAGGTAAGCGTATTAACAGGGGTGACGCAGGAAGGTAGCCGCGCGATCCTAATGGCTTGGATCGTTCAAGGGTGCAGGGCGAGACACAGGTAAATCCGTGTCTCATATAGCCTCAGGCCGGATGATGACACCGTATGGTGGAAAGTGGTGATCCTCTGCTGCCAAGAAAAGCCTCGACGCGAGGGACTAGCCGCCCGTACCCTAAACCGACTCAGGTGGTCAGGTAGAGAATACTAAGGCGATCGAGATAATCATGGTTAAGGAACTCGGCAAAATGCCCCCGTAACTTCGGGAGAAGGGGGGCCCTATGGGTGATCACCACTTGCGGGTGTGAGCCTGGCGGGCCGCAGAGACCAGGGAGAAGCGACTGTTTACTAAAAACACAGGTCCGTGCGAAGTCGCAAGACGATGTATACGGACTGACGCCTGCCCGGTGCTGGAAGGTTAAGAGGACGGGTCAACCCTCACGGGTGAAGCTCAGAATTTAAGCCCCAGTAAACGGCGGTGGTAACTATAACCATCCTAAGGTAGCGAAATTCCTTGTCGGGTAAGTTCCGACCTGCACGAATGGCGTAACGACTTCTCCGCTGTCTCGACCATGAACTCGGCGAAATTGCATTACGAGTAAAGATGCTCGTTACGCGCAGCAGGACGGAAAGACCCCGGGACCTTTACTATAGCTTGGTATTGGTGTTGGTTGCGGCTTGTGTAGGATAGGTGGGAGACTGTGAAGCATGCACGCCAGTGTGTGTGGAGTCATCGTTGAAATACCACTCTGGTCGTTACTAGCGTCTAACCTCGGTCCGTGATCCGGATCAGGGACATTGCCTGGTGGGTAGTTTAACTGGGGCGGTTGCCTCCTAAAGAGTAACGGAGGCGCTCAAAGGTTCCCTCAGCCTGGTTGGCAATCAGGTGTTGAGTGCAAGTGCACAAGGGAGCTTGACTGCGAGACAGACATGTCGAGCAGGGACGAAAGTCGGAACTAGTGACCCGGCGGTGGCTTGTGGAAGCGCCGTCGCTCAACGGATAAAAGGTACCCCGGGGATAACAGGCTGATCTTGCCCAAGAGTCCATATCGACGGCATGGTTTGGCACCTCGATGTCGGCTCGTCGCATCCTGGGGCTGGAGTAGGTCCCAAGGGTTGGGCTGTTCGCCCATTAAAGCGGTACGCGAGCTGGGTTTAGAACGTCGTGAGACAGTTCGGTCCCTATCCGCTGCGCGCGCAGGAAACTTGAGAAGGGCTGTCCCTAGTACGAGAGGACCGGGACGGACGAACCTCTGGTGTGCCAGTTGTTCCGCCAGGAGCATGGCTGGTTGGCTACGTTCGGGAGGGATAACCGCTGAAAGCATCTAAGCGGGAAGCCTGCTTCAAGATGAGGTTTCCACCACCTTTGGGTGGGAAGGCCCCCTATAGACCATGGGGTTGATAGGCCGGATGTGGAAGCGGCGAAAGTCGTGAAGCTGACCGGTACTAATTGGCCGACAACTTCCAACACCACGCCCCACACGAACTCTGTGTGTGGTGACTGGTTGAGAAGCGAGCACAACACATCAACAATTGCGCGTCCACTGTACGGTTCTGGAACCACCCACCCCCAGACACCAGCACACCCCTTGCGGGTTGGCTGCGTGTGTGTGGGTTGATAATTGGATGATTGGTTCCGCCAGGTTACGGCGGCAATAGCGAGGGGGAAACGCCCGGTCCCATTCCGAACCCGGAAGCTAAGCCCCTCAGCGCCGATGGTACTTCACGGGAGACCGTGCGGGAGAGTAGGACACCGCCGTACACACCATTACCGAAAGGCCCCCACCACACCGGTGGGGGCCTTTCGCGTACCCGGGTCATCTGCATCGACGGAGAGGACAGCATGCGCATCGTTCGATATGTCGACTCCGGTCGGCCGGCATGGGGAATAGTTGACGGTGAGACCGTGCGTGCCGCAACCGGTACCCCGTTCGTCGACCTGGAGGCGACCGGACGGTCGGTGGGAGATCTCGACGGCGTTCCTCTGCTCGCCCCGGTCCACCCCCGTGCCGTCGTCTGCGTCGGGCGCAACTACCGTGCGCACGCCGAGGAGCTCGGCAACGATGTGCGGCTCTTCACATTCGAGGGTGTAGTTGGGGTCGGAATCCGCCCGTCTCGAGTAGTGATCGGGCGATGTAATTGGTCAGGTTGCGGAAGCCGAGGGCCGAGCCGCGCAGGTGCTCGAGCCTGCCGTTCATGGCCTCGGTGGGGCCGTTGGACGTGCCGGGCCGGTCGAAGTAGGCGAGCACGTCGGCGGCGCGGCGCTTCAGGGTCCTGCCCAGCTTGCGCAGCTCGGTCAGGGCGGCTGGCACGGTGGAGCTGACGGAGGCGATGAGCTGGGCCATGAGCTGGCGACCATGTGCGCGGTCGGGGACGCGGTAGGCGGCGATCATGCGCTGGTAGACGGCCCAGGCGGCCTCGACCGCTACGTGGGTGTCGCCGTCGAACAGGCCCTCCAGGCGCTGGGACTGCTTCTCGGTGAGCAGGTCGGCGCCGGTGTGCAGGGTCCGGCGGGCGGCGTAGAGCGGATCGCCCTTGCGGCCCCGGTGCCCGCAGGTGTCCTGCTGGACACGGCGCCGGCAGTCATCGAGCGCGTCGCCAGCGAGGCGGACCACGTGAAAAGGATCCATGATGGCGACCGCGTCGGGCAGCTCTTCGGCGGCGGCGGTCTTGAACCCGGTGAAGCCGTCCATCGCGACGATCTCGACCCCGTCGCGCCAGTCCTGCGGCCGGCCCGCGAGCCACTGCTTGAAGGCGTGTTTCGAGCGGCCCTCGACCATGTCCAGCAGCCGGGACGGGCCGGTCCCCTCGCGAACAGCGGTGAGGTCGATGATCACGGTCACGAACCTGTCGCCGCGGCGGGTGTGGCGCCAGACATGCTCGTCGACACCGATGGCGCTGACGCCGTCGAACCGGGTCGGATCATCGATGAGGACGCGGCGTCCTTCGGTCAGGACCGCGGCGTTGGCGGTGTTCCACGAGACCCCCAGCCCCTCGGCGACACGAGCGACACTCAAGTGCTGGCACACGATCCCTTCCAGCGCCCACCGCAACCCGCGGCGGGAGAGCCGAGCGCGCGGCTCGGCCGCGGCGGTCGTGTCCTGACGCCACACGTGCCCGCAGCCCGTGCACCGGTACCGACGCACCCTCACCTCCAGCGTCGTGGGACGCCACCCCAAAGGCTCGTGAGCGAGCTCGCGCGTGACGGTGTCCCGCGCGACGCCCTCGCACCCGCACCGCCGGCACCAGCTGTCCGGTTCGACGACCCTGCAGGCCAGGACCGCCCGACCAGGCTCGATGCGCTGGCCGACGACCTCCAAGCCGAGCTCGTCCAGACGAGCGAACGTGGTCAGATCAGGGCGGGCGAAGGTAGCGTCAGGCACGTCGAGGTCTTCCCGGTGGGTGGCGTGAGAACCCCCATCATCGGAAGACCTCGACCCCTATCTGGACGCTGACACGCCGGCACCTCGCTCACCACCGCGCCAGGCCGTCTACACCCTCAATCCGGAAGAGCC
>NZ_JBUZNL010000028.1:0-4869 GCF_055326485.1 Georgenia sp. G2120
ACGCCTACTTCCTGTCCAACTCCCTCTACGGGGGCAACGCGGACATCGAGCTGACCTTCGGCCGCTCCGGGGACACCGTGCTCGTGGGTGACTGGGACGGCGACGGCGTGGACTCCTTCGCCGTCCGACGCGGGAACAGCTACTTCCTCACCAACCGCCACACCGGTGGGGACGCGGAGACCGAGCTGGACTACGGCCGCGCTGGCGACCAGGTCCTCGTCGGTGACTACGACGGCAACGGGACGGACACGTTCGCGGTGCGTCGTGGGGCCCGGTACTTCGTGTCCAACAGCCTGGCCAGTGGCTGGGCGGACGCGGAGTTCACCTACGGGCGCGGCAACGACCAGGTGCTCGTGGGTGACTGGGACGGGGACGGGAGCGACACGTTCGCCTCGCGTCGCGGGAACCTGTACCTGATGTCGAACACCCTCACCGGTGGTTGGGCGGACCGCGAGGTCCACTACGGCCGCTCGGGCGACGAGGTCTTCGTCGGCGACTGGAACGGCGACGGCTCCGACACCCTGGGTATCCGCCGCTGACATGATCGACGGGTGAGCGGGTGTCTGGCTGACAGGTGAGCCAGACCACGTAGCACGAGACAGCGTCCGTCTGCCGGATCCATGGCAGGCGGGCGCTGTCGTGCTGTCTGCCGGCCGAGCTCGGCCTGGTGGTTCGCGCACCGCTCATGCATGGCGGGTCCGTATCGAGCAACCCTCCTGACCAGGCCAGAAGGCCATGCATGGCCCGCTGCTGCCTGGCCGGGACCGTCGGGTGGACGGCAGGTGAACGACCGGAACATAGTTGACGACAAGATGGCGTTGACCGGGCGTTTCGTTTCCGGACGATGTGAGGATGGCTGAGGCGAGTCCTGCGCTCGTCGATTCCCTCCCCCCTGGTCAAGGAGCAGTTCAACGTGTCTCAACGCCCACTCAACGGACGGCGGGGGGTGGGACTCGGCGCAGTGGCTGCGATGGTCCTCACCCCTCTGGCCGTCCCCGTCGTCGCGGCACCCGCGGCGGCAGCCCCCGACGGCACCGACGTCATCATCAACGAGTACTACACGCGCGGCGGCTCCACCGGCCAGCCGTTCCAGCAGGACTTCGTCGAGCTCTACAACCCGACCGACGCCCCCGTCGACCTCAGCGAGATGTCGCTGCAGTACCGCGGACGCGGCAGCGGGCTGTCGCACGGCACGCACGACCTCTCCGGCACCATCCAGCCCGGCGAGTACTACGTCGTAGCCATGCGTGGCGGTGTCGACGCGCACGGCGAGGACCTCATCCCCTCGGCCGACGAGTACGCCGAGAACACCACGGCGAGCTACAACCTCGGCGTCATCGCGCTCGTCGACACGCAGGACACGATCGCGCTCCCGACCGGGTCGATCGACACGACGCAGCACGAGCAGATCATCGACCTCGTCGGCACCGGCTCCGTCAACGCGTACGAGGGCACCGCTGCCGCGGCGAGCCAGGGCGGTTCGACCGACCCCCGGTCGTGGCACCGCACGGACTTCGTCGACACCGACGACAACGCTGCCGACTTCACGATGGCCGCCCCGAGCCCGGGGACCGACGCCCCCGTCGTCGAGGACCCGATCGTCAGCTTCGCGATCAACGGCACGGACGGTGCGGCTGTCAACGGCACGCAGTGGACCTTCACCGACGCCGAGGGCTCGGCGTTCGTCGTCGTCGACGGTGGTACCGCCGACGGTGAGAACGTCCTCGGGGACACCGACCCGGCCCAGGGCGCGATCACGGTCGAGGGTCTGCCCGCCGGCGACTACACCGTGACCGACACGAGCTCGCTGCGCGCCTGGCAGCGCGCCGAGGCGTTCGAGGCGACCATCGAGGGTGGCGAGCAGTCGCTCGAGGACATCGTGCTCGACCTCAACGGCATCGCTCAGGTCCGGACGCACGACGCCGCCGGTGCATACGTCGAGGGCGCAACGGTCCGCTTCACGACCGCCAACGGCACGCAGATCGATGTTGTCGACAATGCCGAGGGCGACCACAACTCGCTCCCGGGTGTCATCAGCGTGGAGGGCCTGCCTCTCGGCGCCAGCACGTACGAGATCGTCGCGGCGCCCGAGGGCTACGAGATCCCGGCCGACGATGCCCGCTCGCGGACGTTCTCGCGCTCGGGCTTCAGCTTCGTCGATTACCGCGCCTTCGTGCTCCCCGCGACCCCCGTCGTTCCCGGCCCGCTCACGGTGAGCGTCGAGAACATGCAGGGCGACACGGTCGGCTCCACGGGCTGGCTGTTCACTGCTGAGGACGGCACGCAGTTCTACCTGGCGGACAACAACCGCAGCAACGGTGGCGAGATCACCACGCTGGAGGACACGGACAGCGCGTTCGGCTCGATCGTGGTCGACGGCCTCCCGGCCGGCGAGTACACGGTGACCAACGAGAGCGCGGGCTCCTCCGCCTACCGCGCTCCGGCGGCGGCCACGGTGACGGTCGACGGCGGCGAGCAGGCGCTCGTGCCGTTCGTCATGCTCGGCAACGGGCGCATCGCGGCATGGGTGACCGACGAGGCGGACGAGCCGATCGAGGGTGTGACCGTTCGGTTCACGCACTCCTCGGGTGAGTCCGTCGAGGTTGTCGACGGGTCCGAGCAGGACCTGGCTCCGGCGGCCGGCACGGTGCGTGCGGGCAACCTCGAGCTGGGTGACTACACGGTCGAGATCATCGAGGCCGAGGGTTACGACGTCGAGGCGGCCGAGGCCCTCACGACGACGATCGACTCCGGTACCTCCTCCCGGTTCGCCGGCGGCTGGGTCCTGACCGAGATCCCGGTCGTCCCGGGCCCGGTGACGTTCACGGTCGCCGACTCGTCCGACTACACCATCAGCAACACGGTGTGGCAGTTCACCGACGCCGAGGGCGAGACCTTCACGGTGGCGGACAACAACGCGCGTCAGGCCGACCTCGACGACGCGAACGACGCGAACGGTCAGGTGTCCGTCTCCGGCATCCCGGCCGGCGAGTACACGGTCGAGAACATCTCGGTGGCCTCGCCGTGGCGTGCCGCGGAGCCGGTCTCGGTGACGATCACCGGGGACGAGCAGGATCTGGGCGAGTTCGTCCTCCCGGGCAACGGGCGCATCGCGGCATGGGTGACCGATGAGGACGACGCGCCGATCGAGGGCGTGACCGTTCGGTTCACGCACGCCGACGGCACGAGCGTCGACGTTGTCGACGGGTCCGAGGCTGACCTTGCTCCGGCGGCCGGCACGGTGCGTGCGGGCAACCTCGAGCTGGGTGACTACACGGTCGAGATCATCGAGGCCGAGGGTTACGACGTCGAGGCGGCCGAGGCTCTCACGACGACGATCGACTCCGGTGCGGCGGCCGTCTGGGCCGGCGGCTGGGTCCTGGCCGAGATCCCGGGTCCGCTGAGCATCTCGGTGCTCAACACCCTGGGTGACACGGTCGGGTCGACGGCCTGGCTGTTCACCGCTGAGGACGGCACGCAGTTCTACGTGGCGGACAACAACCGCAGCAACGGTGGCGAGGTCACGACGTTGCGTGACTCGGACAACGCGTTCGGTTCGATCGTCGTCGACGGCATGCCTGCCGGCGAGTACACGGTGACGAACGAGCGTCACGGTTCCTCGGCCTACCGCGCCCCGGAGCCGGTCACGGTGACGGTCGACGGTGGCGAGCAGTCGCTCGAGCCGTTCGTCATGCTGGGCAACGCGTCCACGACCGTCTACCTGCAGGACGAGGCGGACGAGTACGTGGCGGGTGCGACCTTCCGGATCACCGACGCGGACGGCGAGAGCCGCGACGTCGTCGACGGTGGCGAGGGTGACGGCAACGACCGCGACGGTTACGTCGAGTTCGGTCAGCTCGAACTGGGCACCTACACGGTGACGATGGTCGAGGCGCCGGAGGGTTACTCCTTCGACGAGTCCCAGGAGCTCACGGTCACGCTGACCGCGGGCGCTCCGCACCGCTTCGCCGGTGGCCTCCGCGTCGCGGAGATCCCCGGCCCGGTCTCCTTCACGGTGGCCGACTCGTCCGACTACGCGATCAGCAACACCACGTGGCAGTTCACCGACGCCGAGGACAACGTCTTCGTCGTCGCGGACAACGACGCGCGGAACACTGACATCGCCAACCTGTCCGACTCGGACGAGGCGAACGGTGCCTTCTCGGTGATGGGCCTGCCGGCTGGTGAGTACACGGTGGAGAACATCGGCGTGGCCAGCCCCTGGCGCGCGTCCGAGCCCTTCTCGGTCACCATCACCGGGGACGAGCAGGACCTCGGCGAGTTGGTCCTGCCGGGCAACGGCCGCATCGCGGCCTGGGTGACCGACGAGGACGACGCTCCGATCGAGGGCGTGACGGTTCGGTTCACGCACGCCGACGGCACGAGCGTCGACGTTGTCGACGGGTCCGAGGCTGACCTTGCTCCGGCGGCCGGCACGGTGCGTGCCGGTGGTCTCGAGCTGGGTGAGTACACGGTCGAGATCATCGAGGCCGAGGGTTACGACGTCGAGGCGGCCGAGGCCCTCACGACAACGATCGACGCAGGGACGTCCTCCCGGTTCGCGGGTGGCTGGGTCCTCGCCGAGATCCCCGGCCCGGTCTCCTTCACGGTGGCCGACTCGTCCGACTACGCGATCAGCAACACCACGTGGCAGTTCACCGACGCCGAGGACAACGTCTTCGTCGTCGCGGACAACGACGCGCGGAACACTGACATCGCCAACCTGTCCGACTCGGACGAGGCGAACGGTGCCTTCTCGGTGATGGGCCTGCCGGCTGGTGAGTACACGGTGGAGAACATCGGCGTGGCCAGCCCCTGGCGCGCGTCCGAGCCCTTCTCGGTCACCATCACCGGGGACGAGCAGGACCT
>NZ_JBUZNL010000029.1:0-4847 GCF_055326485.1 Georgenia sp. G2120
CTGTCAGCGGCCATGAAAAGCTGCCCATAGGTGGCCAGGGAATGACCCGCTGACGGCCACAAGGACTGCCCAGTGATGGCCACCGGCTCTGCCCGGTGCTGGCCATCTGGTTTGCCCGCGCTACTCGTTGCCCGCCGCGTCGTGAGACGGCGGGGGCCCCTTCCCCGGGTTGGATATCGGTGTCGAATCGAATCCAGCGAGGAAGAGGCCCTGAATGAAGGATGCCGTAGAAACCATGAGAATACTCAGTGCCTATGACCTGACCAGGTCATTGCGGGGTGCCGCCGAGTTGACCGGTTGCTCCCACCACACCGTGGCCCGGCTGGTGCAGGCCCGCGATGCCGGCCAGGCCCCTGGAGCCGGAGCCAGTCGCCCGAGGGTCACCGACGCGTGGCTGCCCAAGATCGAGGAATGGGTCGAGGCCTCCACCGGGCGGATCCGCGCCGATGTCGTGCACGACAAGCTCACCGTGATGGGCTACACCGGCTCGGAGCGTTCCACCCGCCGGGCGGTGGCGGAGGTGAAGGCCGCCTGGCGGGCTGGGAGGCGGCGGGTGCACCGGCCCTGGATCACCGAGCCCGGGGGCTGGTTGCAGTACGACTTCGGCGATGGGCCGGTGATTGACGGGGCCAAGACGGTGCTGTTCGTGGCCTGGCTGGCCTGGTCTCGCTTTCGGATCGTCATCGCCCTGCGTGATAGGACGGCTCCGAGCGTGTTCGCTGCCCTGGACCGGTGTTTCCGGCTGATCGGGGGTGCCCCGACGTATGTGCTCACGGACAACGAGAAGACGGTGACGGTCTCCCATGTGGCCGGGGTGCCGGTGCGCAACCAGGCCACCGTGGCGTTCGCGGCGCACTACGGGGTGGAGGTGCTGACCTGCCGGCCGGCGGACCCGGCTGCCAAGGGCGGGGTGGAGAACGCGGTGAAACTGGCCAAGGCCGATCTGGTTCCGAAGGACACCAACCTGCGGACCGAGTACACCTCGTTCGCCGAGCTCGAAGAGGCATGTCAGTCGTTCATGGCCCTGGTCAACGCCCGGGAGCACCGGGTGACCCGCCGCCGCCCGGCCGACATGCTCGCCGAGGAGGCTGGCGCGCTGCACCGCATCCCCGCCACGGCGCACACCGTCTCCTACGGGGTCGGACGCAGGGTGCCGGAGAACACGCCGATGGTCTCCTTCGAGAACGCCCAGTACTCGGTGCCGGCGCACCTGCTCGGGGCCGAGGTCTTCGTCCGCCATCACGGCACCGGCCCGGACTCGCAGGTGGTCATCATGCACGCCGGTGCCGATGGTCCGGTGGAGGTCGCCCGGCATCAGCTGGCCCGGCCCGGGTCTCCGGCCATCGACGACGCGCACTTCCCCGGCCACCAGGCGGACAAGGTGCCCGGGGACTACACCCCGACGCCTCGTTCGGCGGCGGAAGCGGAGTTCCTGGGCATCGGGGCCGGGGCGAGGACCTGGCTGGTGGAGGCCGCCGCGGCCGGCACGGCGCGGATCGGCCAGAAGATGGCCGAGGCCGTCACCCTGGCCAAGCTGACCGGCACCGACCAGGTCGACAAGGCCCTCGGGGTCGCCGCCGTGCACCACCGCTTCGCCCACGGGGACCTGTCCTCCCTGCTCACCGCCGCCGGCCACCGCACCGGGACTCACGCCGCGACGGAGGAACGGTCCCTGACGCAGGGCACCGCCGGCTGGGCCGGCCTCGGCACCACCAGCACCGAGGGGGCAGCCCGATGAGCATCACGACCCCGAACACCACCGCACCGGCGCTGCCGGCCGAGCTCGAGGCGCTGATGCGGCAGCTGAAGATGCCCCACGCCCGAGGGATCGCCGCCGAGGTCCTGGCCACCGCCCGGGCCCAACGCTGGGAACCGGCCGAAGTCCTCAAGGCTCTCTTGACGGAGGAGACCGCCGGGCGGGCCCGGTCCATGCTCGCCGCCCGGCGCAAGGCCGCCGGATTCCCCACCGGCAAGACCTTCACCACCTGGGATGAACAGGCCTCCTCGATCCTGGCCCCCACCCAGCAGTCCCTGCGCACCCTGGAATGGCTCTCACGCAGGGAGAACCTCGTGGTCTGCGGGCCCTCCGGCACCGGCAAGACCTTCTTCCTCGAGGCCCTGGGCCAGCAAGCCGTCGAGGAGGGCCGACGGGTGGCCTGGTTCACCCTTGAGGACCTCGGGGCGATGATCCGAGCTCATCGGCCCGATGACACCATCACCAAGGCCGTGGCCCGGATCCTGCGCGCCGACCTGGTCATCATCGATGACATCGGGCTGCTGCCGGTCGCCGACGATGCCGCCGAGGGCCTCTACCGGATCGTGGACGCCGCCTACGAGAAACGCTCCGTGGCCATCAGCTCCAACCTGCACCCAGCCGGTTTCGACGAACTGATGCCCAAGACCCTGGCCACCGCCACCGTGGACCGGCTCCTGCACCACGCCCACGTCTGCCAGACCACCGGAGACTCCGTGCGGATGACCCAGGCGATGGCCGGGAAGGGAGTCATGCCACTGAACTGATCCCATCACGGTGGCCAGCATCACCACCCAAGCGGGCAAACCAGCTGGCCACCAGTGGGCAGTTCTGATGGCCACCAGCGGGACGAAACACTGACCGCCTATGGGCAGAACTCAACGGCCCTTGACAGACTTCCCATACGCCTCCACGAACACACGGCCAAGCTGAGACTTCGACAGGTGCACCTCGTTGGCGAGGTCTGTCACCGACCAGCGACGTTCCGGGTCGGCCCGCAACAGCTCGGCGACCTTCCGCGCGTCGGTCCGTAACGGCGAGAATCCGCGTCGCCGTGGCTGAGTAGGCCAGGTCGTCTCGCGCTGGGTTGAGGTCTCGCGGATCGGTGTCGTCTTCACGAACGGGGTCAGGACGTGAGCGACGGAGAACCACAACGCCTGTACCCGATGGAAGGTCTGCATCGGACGATCCTCGATCGTCAGGGCAACCAACTCGTCCAGCCACGGCATCAACATCCCCGCCCGGTCCTCACCGAGACGGATCAGCTGAGCGGCTTCGCTGTAGAACGTCTCAGCGAACTGCTGCGCATGCAGCCTGTCTGACAGCACCGCCGCGTACTGCCAGAACACCTGGTCGATGATGTAGTCCGGGTCGAGGTAGACCGTGGTGACCGTGACGTGCCCTTCCGGTTCGCCACCGCACAGGGTGTTCTTGGCGAGGATCACCACGTCGCCCAGCGTGGCTGGCTGTTGGCCGAACTCACTGAACAGAATCACCGATCCTGAGCGAACGAACATCAGCTTCACGAAGTCGTGGGCAATCGGCGACGTGGGGTCGTGGTGCGTGGACGTGTGCGCCACGATCGGACCGAACGCTCGACTGGCATTCCCGCGCAGCGGCCGAACAGCTCCATAATCTACAGATGCCGCCACCGCTCGCCCTTTTTATAGGCGCGTCTTTATAGGCTTGTCGGGCCGCATCGAAAGTGCCTAGCCATTTCGGTGTGCCGACGGAAGGCGCATTCGGTTTCTTACAAGTTCCTGATACACGACCTCGGCTGCTTCTTCAGCGTCGAAGTGCGTAGTGTCTACGGCATGGCGACTGAGATCGCCGAGCTTATCGAACTGATGCCACAGGTCGAGGATCGGTCCTGCGTCGAGAAGGGCGCCTGGCTCGGTCCGCTGCTGAGCTCGTGCCAACGCAGTCTCGCGCTCAGGTCGCAAGACAACGTAGTGCAGATCAACGTCCGGGTGCTGATCGGCCGCATTCTGGTAGTGATGCAGCATCCAGGGTCCCACCACGCCGTCAACGATGGTTGTATATCCGCCGGCTGCGTATCCGAACGCTGCTGAGGCGATGGCGCCAACCACTGTTTGGTTTTGCTGCTCGGACTCAGGCATAAACGGCGGGATCGCTCCCTGGACGATGAAATGCCAGAAGTCGTCGGTGTGGAGGTGAACGCAGAGTGGGTATCGCTGGGCAAGGAGCCGTGCGACGGTTGTTTTTCCCGACCCAGGTGATCCGCTGACAATGATGAGGTCGCTCATGAAGATTCCTTTCGGCTGTCGCGACAACAAAACGCTTGCCCGATGGCGCCAGTGCGCACAGTTCGCTGTGGGGGCTGCCAAAGGGCGGAACTCATCAAGCGCAGCCGTTGGAGCATTGCGGGGGCAACGGATCTAGATTCCGAATGGACACGCGCGAAAGGTTGAGGAAGGGACCTCTGATTTCTCGTTCGGACAGGTCCGACTACGAGAGTGTCAAAGGGACGCACTGACGCGAAGCGTCAGCATCGTCAAGCTCAGCCTGGGAACGCGATGGCTCACCACAACCGGCCCTTCCGGCGCGATCGATCGCGAACAGCAGAAGGGCCTCTCCTGTAGGGCTGCTTAGCGGCTGGAACTCATACGTCAATTCTATCATCCTTCAAGAGCATTCGAGCTTCGAGGAGCTTCGAGGAGCTTCGAGCTTCGCTTCACGTGTCTTATTCCTCATAGCCATGCCTGACCTCCCTCCGCCGGGCCACGCCGAGAGGCAGCAGCCGTGCGACCACGAGGTACGCCGGGCGGATCAGGAAGACGAGACGGACGACGGAACGAGACTGGCGACCGTCAGGCTCCGCGATGAACCCGACGAGTCCTTACCGGAGTACCGGAGCGCTCGGGAGCTGTGGGGCGGAGGCGGCTGATCCTGCGGATATGACCCGGCTCGATGCGCGTTTCACCCGGCCCCGGTAGCGGCACGCGCGCGGGCGATGGCTCGGTAGCGGCTCGGCGTCACGCCGACGCTACGACGGAACTGACGGGCCGCGAAATCAGGATCGTTCCACCCCACCTCACGGGCAAGCACTGCGATCGGCGTGTCTGTGGTGCGC
>NZ_JBUZNL010000003.1:0-153462 GCF_055326485.1 Georgenia sp. G2120
AGCGCCGCGCCGCCGACGTGCTCGCCTACTTCGACCGGCCCGGCACGTCCAACGGCCCCACCGAGGCCATGAACGGCAGGCTCGAGCACCTGCGCGGCTCGGCCCTCGGCTTCCGCAACCTGACCAACTACATCGCCCGATCACTACTCGAGACGGGCGGATTCCGACCCCAACTACACCCTCGAATGTGAAGAGCCACAAAACCGCGGAATCAAGCCGATCCACAACCCCAGAAGTCCCGGATGTGCCTACTAACTGCGGAACTCCGGCCTGAGTTGCACAGGTTTAGTGGCTCTTCTTACTTGAGGTGGGGGCTGGTGAGTCCGCTGCCGATGAGGAGCATGCGGAGGCGGTAGTTGTCGCGGTTGCGAAAACCGCGGGCGATGCGCCGATGGAGCTCGATGAGTCCGTTCACGGCTTCGGTGCCACCGTTGGAGGATCGCTGGGTGGTGAAGTAGGCCAGGAACGCGGTGGACCAGCGGCGTAGGGTCCGGCCCAGGCGGGCGACTTCGGGCACCGGGCAGGTGTGGAAGCTGGCCAGGATCTTCTCGGCGAGCTTGCGCCCCTGGGTCAGATCGCGGGCGCGGTAGGCCGCTCGGAGGTCCTGGGCGCAGCGCCAGGCGACGTAGACGGCGGTGTGTGCCTCGTTGGCTTCGATCGCGGTGGTCAGCCGGTTCAGTTGTTTGTCGGTGAGGTTCTCTGCGCCGGCGCGCAGGATGGTCTGGACGCCGAACAGCGGCTCACCCTTGCGGCCACGGTGCCCGAGGGTCTCCTGCTGGACCCGGCGGCGGCACTCATCGACCGCGGCGGTGCCGAGCTTGACGACATGAAAGGCGTCCAGGACCGCGACGGCGTCTTCCAGCTTGTCCTCGATCGCACTCTTGTACCCCGCGAAGGGATCCAGGGCGGCGACCTGCACGCCCTGGCGGAAGGTCTGCCCGCGCTGGGTGAGCCAGTCCTTGTAGACCCTGCCTGACCGGCCCGGCACCAGGTCCAGCAGCCGTGCCCGCACCTGCCCGCGGCTGTCGCGGGTCAGGTCGACCATCCCGGTGAGTTCCTTCGGGCCTCGCCTGCGCGGGTCGACGTGGTGCCACAGGTGCTCATCCACGCCCAAGGTGGTGACATCGGCGAACCGGGTCTCATCGGCTGCCATCGCCTGAAGCAGGGGCTGGACCGAGCGCCACAGCGTGCGCCAGGTCGTGCCAAGCTGACACGCCAGGCCGGCGATGGAGGCGTGCTCACGACGAAGCTGGCCCACCGCCCACCACGTCGCCCGGGTGGTCAGCAGCGCCCTGGGGCGGGCCAGATCGTCACGGCGTTCGGTGAACACCCCGACCGGGCAGGCGGCCTCGGCGCACCGCCAGGTCCGCTTACGCCAGATCAGCCGCACCGGGCGAGCGAAGGACGGCACGTCCACCAGGGGCACCGCGCGGCGACCGTGGCTGTAGGTGATCACCCCGCACGAGGTGCACCCCATCGGTCCGGGCGTGGTCTCCACGACGACCACGAGCCCGTGATCGTCCTCGCTGACGTCTACGACATGGACACCCTCGAGCCCAACGAGGACATCACAGCGCCGGCAGTAGCAGGAGTGGTCAGGACACGGGCGCGCATACGTACACGCCGTAGGCTCGGACACCGTCGAGGCCTTCCGGTCTGGTTGCTTGGTCGCTCCAGATCCTGGAAGGCCTCGACCCCATCTACCCCGAAGCCGACACCAGCGAGTCGCTCACACCCACCTCAAGTACGAAGAGCCCCCAAACCGCCACCCGCACCACGCTCTTCCGGATCGACAACAGCAATGGCATCACCCTGTCGAACGTCACCGCGCACGGCGTCGGTTCGGACTACTCCAACGATTCCGGCGTCTACGTCGCCGCCGCCGTCTATATCAGCGGCACCGCGGGCGATGTCCGCGTGGAGGGATGCACCTTCCGAGACTTCGCTGGAGGTGGGGTCCGCACGTCCGCCGGCGTCGGCAAGGTCACCGTCACCGGCTGCACGATCGCCGGCCCCGGCTCGCCCACCATCGCCTACATGGACGCCTACGGCGCGGGCATCAGCATGGGGGCATCTGAGTGGTCCGCCACCTACGACGACATCAGCGGCTACGCGCAGGGCATTGTCACGGGGGGCCTCGTCGCCGACTCCCAGATCGTCGGGAACGTCATCCACGACATCCCGGGGCAGCACGGCCTCTACCTCACCGAGACGGTCCGTAGCGTCATCGCGAACAACATCATCCGCGACTGCGCTGTCCTCGGGATGAAGATCCAGCTCGGCGCGACCTCGCCCGACGCCTCGGACGTCACGATCGGCGGAAACGTCATCGTGGGCGTCGGAGACCACGGCGTCCTCCTGACGAACACAAGCACGAGCGTGGGACGCCTGCGTCGGATCGCAGTCACGGGGAACGTCATCACCGCAGCCACCGCCGACGGGATCGGCGTCAACAATGTCATCGGGTGCATCGTCTCCGACAACATCATCACGGAAGTCCGAGGTGGAATCAGCGTCGCCGACTCCTCCGAGTTCACGGTCAGCAACAATCGCGTCACCCGGTCCGGCGCACAGGGAATCGTCGTCGCAAGCTCGTCGGACTTCGAGATGGTCGGCAACCGGGTCGCGGACCCGGCGCAGGCGAATAACCCGAGCACGAACTTCGGCGTTTCGATCTCCGGGACGAGTAGCGACGGCGTCATCGCCGACAACCGCATATCGGACTCAACGGGCTCCATGCGCTGGGGGCTGGTCTTCGCCACTGGCGTCCCGGTCGACACCTTCGTGGTCCGCGACAACATCGCCAAGGATGCCACTGACTACGGCGCCAGGTTCGCAGCCGTGGGGGCCATCCGGGAGTACCGAGGGAACGACTTCTCGGGGGCGCTCGGGGCGGTGCTGAATCCGCCGAGCGACGGCGGGGGTTTCCGCGCCCGGACGGTCTTCGGCCCGACGGCGCCGACATCAGGAGCCTACGATCGTGGCGCTATGGCGTGGAACACGGCACCCGCCGCAGGTGGCGTCCTCGGCTGGGTCTGCGTGGTCGCCGGCACTCCCGGTACGTGGAAGTCCTTCGGATCCATCGAAGCCTGACGGGTGACGACACGCCCCAGAACAAGGAGTGTGAAGAACGTTCGCGCCCCGAGGTCCCCGGACGTCGACACAGCGACCGTCTCCATGATGAGTAACAGGAGCACGAGCAGCGCACTCGTGTCAGATCGTGCTGCCCTCGCGAGGCGGGCGAGGGTCACCACAGTCACAGCGATCAGCACCAACCCAGGAAGCCACCCCGCCTCGGCCAGCACCTCAAGGAACAGGTTGTGCGGGTAGTGGATGTTGGGGGGCGCGAGCGTCTCCGCCCCCCAACGTCCGTACCCGACGCCGAGCGGGTTGCTCGCGATCACAGGGAAGGTCGCATCCCAGAAAGCGCCACGCGAGGATGCATCCAGCTGCTCGCCCGGCGAGACGATGACCTCGATCAGCCGATTGATGCGCTCATTGGCGCCGAGTCCGAGCCACAAGACCAGGCCAGCCCCGAGGAAGTGTAGGATCGCCATACTGGCCAGCCCCATGCGGCGAATCTGGTAGCCGAGCAAGACCAGTAGGGCGAGAATCATCCCGAGCATCGGCCCCCGGGACCCGGTCGCGAACAAGCCCGCGCTGGTCGCGAGGATGCCGATAGCCACGAGCGGCACACGGAGATGTCCCCGCCACCCCAACCAGGCTGCCGCCACGACAGCGCTCGCGAGGGCGCGACCCAGCCAGACGGGGTTGGATGCGAAGCCGACAGCGCGGCCGGCGGCCGTGGTCTCCCCGGCTAGGGCCGCGACGCCGAGCACAACCCCCGCGAGGGCCATGACCTTCGCGAGGGTGACGAGGTCGCGCCGGTCCCGAATGAGGCACGCGGCGAGCATGGACGCCAGCGTGAGCGTCGCCAGCCGCTCCACCTTCTCCAAGCCGTAGGGGTTCGTCGGCATCCCTCCCAGAAGGACCGGGAGGAGGAGCGCGCCGACGACAAGGGCGGTGAACGGCAGGGCTGGGTGGATGCGTGGCAGCGCACGCCAGAGCTCTAAGAGGATGAGCGGCGCAGCGAGGCCGGCGCCGACGAGCCCAAGGTCGAGCCCACCTACGGGCGGGAAGAGACTGCCCCACAGGAGCGCGACGAGGACTACACCCCGGAGCCATGACATCGCGACCAGGGTACGTCGGTCGCGCTGCCGCCACTGTCTGACCGCCCCTCTCGCCCCGGGAAAGGGACACCCGGGTGAGGGCTGCCGGCCCGAGGGGCTGACGGAGCCCGGCGATGCGCGAGGGCGAACGCCGCTCAGTGTTCGCCGTGCGGCCCTGCCCAGTGCTCCGACACCGGCACGGGCAGCCGCAGCTGGTGGGGTTCGGGTGTGCCGCCGTCAAGCACCGTGAGGAGGTGGTCCATCGCCGCGGCGCCGAGGGCCTCGCCGTCGACGTCGACCGCCGGCGCGCCGGGCACGCCGACCACCTCGATCGCGCCGTCCGACGGCTGTCCTCGGCCGAACTGGGCGCGTCCGCGTGCCACCAGCTCGAAGAGCAGGCCGAGGCCGAGGTCGGAGGCGTAGGGGAGGACCACGCTCGCTCCGGTGGCCTCGACCGCGCCGGCCAGCTCCGCCCCCGCGGCGAACGTGGCCGGGTTCGGGCCCAGCACGTCGATGTGGACGCCCGCGCTCCGGGCGGCCTCGCGCACGGCCGCGGTGCGCTGGAGGTTCTGCCACGACTTGTCCGGACCGTTGAGGAAGGCGATCCGCTCGTGCCCCGCCTGCGCGAGACGAGCGATCAACGACGCGAAGGCCGCCGCGGTGTCGGCCGCCACCGACGCCAGGCCCTCGATCTCCCGGTCCACCAGCACGGACGGCTTGAGCGCGCACGCCCGCCGCACGAGCTCGTCCTCACCGCGGGGGGCCACGATGACGAGGCCGTCGACCTGGGCGGCAAGGCGTTCGAACCGTGACCGCTCGTTCTCGTCCTCCAGCGGGTGCACGGCCACCGTCGCGTGCAGGCCGGCCGCCTCGGCGCGGGTCTGCGCGCCCACGATGATCGGCGTGAAGAACGCGTTGTGCAGGGTCGGCACCACGAGCGGGACGATCCCGGTCCGGCCGTGGGCCAGGTGCTGCGCCCCGCGGTTGGGGACGAACCGCAGGTCCTCCGCCGCCGCGCGCACCCGCTCGACCGTCGCCGGCGCCACGAGGTCCGGTCGGTTGAGCGCGCGGGACGCCGTCGCCTTCGACACCCCTGCGCGCGCCGCCACATCGCTCAGCGTCGCCACCGGAGCTCCCTTCGTCGTCGGTCCGATCGTTCGCCCGGTGGAAGGGGGCTCGTCAGGAACCGGTCAGGTATGTATGCTCCCACGCTAACCGGTTGTGGAACCGGTTGCGGTCGCTCTGGGAGTCAGCTCTGGCCGTGATGACGAGCCGAGGGAGGCGAGCGCCGATGCGTCAGCGACGCACCACGAGCGTGCTCCTCCTCCTGCCCGGACTCGCCGTCCTCCTCGTCGGCTTCCTCGTCCCGGCCGTGGCGATGCTGCTCTCGCCGCCCGACGTCGGCACCGGCGAGGTGTTCGCCCGGCTCGGCCAGATGCTCACCGACCCCTACGACCTCGCCATCATCGGACGGACCCTCGGGCTCGGGGTCATCACCACGATCCTCTGCATCCTGCTCGGCTTCCCGATCGCCTACCTGCTCGCCCGCTCGACGTCGAGGTGGAGCGGCATCCTCCTGGCGCTGGCGATCTTCCCGCTGCTGCTCAGCTCCGTGGTGCGCACCTTCGGCTGGCTCGTGGTGCTCGGCTCCCAGGGCGCGGTCCCGCAGCTGCTCCTGCGGCTCGGCCTCGTCGACGAGGCGCCGCAGCTGCTCTACACTCCGCTCGCCATCGTCCTGGGGCTCACGCAGCTGTTCCTGCCGCTCGCCGTCGTCGCGTCCTACTCCGCCGTCGCCCAGGTCGACCCCGGGCTCGACGACGCCGCACGCGGCCTCGGCGCCGGCCGGATCCGCACCTTCTGGACCGTCGTCCTGCCGCTGTCCCTGCCCGGCGTCGTCGTGGCCTCCGTCCTCGTCTTCGCCGGGTCGATCACCGCCTACACGACCCCCTACCTGCTCGGCGGCTCCCGCGAACGGATGCTGGCCACGCAGCTGTACCAGTACGCCAGCACGACGATCGACTGGGCCGCCGCGAGCGCCACCGCCCTCGTCATGACCGTCCTCGTGTTCGCGATCTCCGGGGTCTCCTCCGTCATCGGCAGGCGGGGGGCCACCGCATGAAGAACCGTCGACCCGTGGCCGCGTCCCTCGCGCTGCTCGGCTACATCGTCATGATCGTGCCGCTGCTGTTCGTCGTCGTCACGGCCTTCTCCGCCGGCTCCACGCTGCGCTTCCCGCCCGAAGGGTGGTCGCTCAGGTGGTTCTCCGAGGCGCTCGCCTACGAGCCGTTCACCGCCTCGCTCGTCTCGAGCCTCCAACTCGCCCTGCTCGCGGCCGTGATCGCACTCGCGCTCGGCGTGCCGGTGACGCTGGCGATCCACCGCGGGACGCTGCCCGGCAAGGGGCTCGTCGAGGGACTGTTCCTCTCGCCGCTCATCGTGCCCGAGCTGGTGGTGGGGCTCGCCCTGTACCAGCAGCTGATGGTGGGCCTCGGCCTGGGCAACTTCCCCACCCTGCTGTTCGGGCACACCGTGCTGATGTTCCCCTACGCCGTGCGGGTGACCGGGGCGTCGCTGGCCCTCATCGACCCCGCCGTCGAGGAGGCCGCACGGGGCCTCGGCGCCTCCCCGGTGCGCACCTTCTTCACCGTCACGCTGCCGCTCCTGCGACCCGGCATCGTCTCGGCCGCGCTGCTCAGCTTCATCGCCTCGTTCAACAACGTGCCGCTGTCCCTGCTGCTGCAGAGCCGCGACTTCCGCACCCTGCCGGTCGTCATGCTCGACTACGTGCAGCAGAGCTACACGCCGATCATCGCCGCGATCTCTGTGCTCATCCTCGCCGCCACCGTGATCGTCGCCATCATCACCGAACGGACCCTCGGGTTCGCGAAGGTCTTCGGAGGGATCAACGGATGACCGCTGCCCAGTTCATCGGCGTGAGCCAGGTCTTCGGCGACTTCACCGCCGTCGACTCCATCGACCTCTCGATCCCCGAGGGGAAGCTGACCACCCTGCTCGGCCCCAGCGGCTGCGGCAAGACCACCAGCCTGCGGATGCTCGCCGGCTACCTCGCGCCCACCGCGGGCCAGATCCTCATCGGCGGCACGGACGCCACGCGCACCCCGCCCGAGAAGCGCAACCTCGGCATGGTCTTCCAGTCCTACGCGCTCTTCCCGCACATGACCGTCGCCGAGAACGTGGCCTACGGGCTCAAGGTCCGGCGCGTCGGGGGAGCGGAGCGGACGCGGCGGGTGGCCTCGGCCCTCGAGCTGGTGGGGCTCGCACACCTGGCCGGGAGCAAGCCGAAGCAGCTCTCCGGCGGGCAGCAGCAGCGCGTGGCGCTCGCCCGCGCCATCACCATCGAGCCCGAGCTCCTCCTGCTCGACGAGCCCCTGTCCAACCTCGACGCCCGCCTGCGCATCCAGATGCGCGCCGAGATCCGGCGCATCCAGGCGGAGACCGGGCTGACCGTGGTGCTCGTGACGCACGACCAGGACGAGGCCCTGGAGATGAGCGACGAGATGGTCCTCATGAAGGACGGGCGCATCCAGCAGCAGGGTTCGCCGCACGACGTCTTCCCCGCCCCCGCGAACCGGTTCGTCGCCGAGTTCCTCGGGTACGAGAACTTCCTCCACGACGCGGACGGGCGGCTGCACACCGCGCGGCCCGAGCACCTGCGGCTCGAGGGTTCCGCCGGTGCTCGCGCGGCCGGGGCGGTGGGCGGCCTGGAGATGGCGGGCACCGTCCTCGACGTCGCCTACCGGGGCGTCGACGTGCTCGTCACCGTGGCCGGGGACGACCCCAGCGGTGAGCGGGTCACCCTCACCGCGGACCTGCGCGCCGCCACCGCGCCCTCGCTGAGCGCCGGCGACCTCGTGCAGGTGCACGTGCCCGGCGGCCAGCTCGTCTCGATCGACTCCTGACCGCCGCTCGACCCTGACCGCCGCCTATCCCCGACGAAGGGCACACCCCATGCGCACGACACGCACCCGGCGCCTGCTCGCCACCTCGACCGTCCTGGTCCTCGCCTCGGCAGGCCTCGCGGCCTGCGGGGGAGGTGGGGACGAGGCCGACGCCGACACCATCGTCGTCAGCACGTTCCCGTTCAACGTGGAGCCCTTCACCGAGGCCGTCGTCGACCCGTTCACCGAGGCCACCGGCATCGAGGTGGAGATCGAGACCGGCTCCAACGCCGACCGGCTCTCCCAGCTGCAGCTCGACCAGGGCGACTCCGGCATCGACGTCATGCTCATCTCCGACACCTACGCCGCCATCGCCGACGACGAGGAGCTCTTCCAGGAGGTCAGCGCCGAGGACGTGCCGGCCATCGAGGAGATCGCGCCGTTCGCCGTCGAGGAGGGGTTCACCGGACCTGCCTACAGCTACCAGCTCAACGGGACCATGTTCAACACCGACGAGCTCTCCGCCGAGGAGGCCGCGCAGTGGGACATCTACGCCGACGAGGCCAACAGCGGCCGCCTCGTCCTGCCCGACATCTCCGTCACCGCCGGCCAGCTCACCGTCTCCGGGGTGGCCGAGGCGTACGGGGAAGGTCCCTACGACGTCGACACCGCCTTCTCGACGATGGCCGGGTGGGCGCCGAACATCCTCCAGTTCTACGGCTCGACGACAGAGATGACGAACCTGCTCACCCAGGGCGAGATCGTCGCCGGCGCCGCGCTCAACGGCTTCGCCACCGACCTCGTCGCCGCCGGCGAGCCGATCGCGTGGACGCCGCCCGCGGAGGGGCGCTACATGGCGACCAACCGCGCCATGATCCCGACCGGGGCGCCGAACCTCGACGGGGCGCAGCAGTTCATCGACTACCTGCTCTCCCTCGAGGCCCAGCAGGCGTCCGCCGAGCTCGTCGGCGACCTGCCCGTCAACCTCGAGGTGGAGATGCCCGAGGAGATCACCGCCGTCGTCGGGGACGTCGCCGAAGACCCGGAGGCCGCCGGCTACACCACGCTGGACCCCGCCGAGACCACGCCGAACCGCAGCGAGTGGGTCGAGCGGTTCGCGCGGGAGGTCGTCGGTGGTTGAGGTGAACGGATCGGCTGACGCGAGCGGCGTCGTCGGCGGGCCTGGCCCGGCCGGCGGGAGCGACGCGACCGACGCCCACCGGTTCCTTGAGCGGCTGCCGAAGGTCGACCTGCACTGCCACCTGCTCGGCACCACGCGGCCGACGACGTTCGCCGAGCTCGCGCGGCGCGAGGGGCTGGAGCTGCCGGCCGAGCCAGAGCGGATCTTCGCCGACATCAACTCCACGCCGCCGGACCCGTCGCTGTACCTCGACACGCGGATCCCCATGCCGCAGGGGCGCAGCGACGACGAGCCGGAGGTGTCGTACTCGCTGTTCCAGGCGTCGGGGTGGGTGCGGGACGTGCTCCGCGGGCCCGATGACCTCACGCGCATCGTGTACGAGGCGCTCGAGGACGAGCACACGATCTCCGGGACGCGGCACGTCGAGTTCTCCATCGACCGGCCGCCGGAGCATCTGGAGGCGCTCGGGTATGAGGCGATGGTGGAGGCGTACGCGGAGGGGATCCGGCTCGCCGAGCGTGACTTCGGGATCAGCGCGCGGATGCTGGCCGCCGTCGACCGCTCCGGGACCGGCGAGGAGGCGCTGGAGTGGATCCGCACCGTGGTGGACCACCCGCACGAGTACCTCGTGGGCATCGGGCTGGACAACCTCGAGACGTCCGGACCGCCCGAGCGGTTCGCCGACGCGTACCGGCTCGCGGGGGAGGCGGGGCTGCGGCGCACGGCGCACACGTCGGAGCACGTGCCGAGCGCGCGGAACGCCGTGACGTGCCTGGACGTGCTGGGCTGCGAGCGACTCGACCACGGGTACTTCGTGCTCGAGGACGATGCCGTGGTGGAGCGGATGCGCGCCGAGCAGGTGCCGTTCACGGTGGTCTCGACGACGTCGCGGCGGTCCTGGCGGCCGTGGCGGCGGGCGTCGATCCGGGCGATGATCGACGCCGGGCTGAACGTGTACCCGGCCTCGGACGACCCGGGGATGTTCCCGACGACGCTGGTGGGCGAGTACCGGATCCTGCACGACCAGGTCGGGGTTGGCTTGGCGGAGCTGGCTGGGATGGCGCTGGCGGGCGTGGAGGCGAGCTGGCTGGCGGATGCGGCGAAGGCGGAGATGCGGGAGGGGTTCGTGCGGGAGATTGAAGCGCTGAAGGGCGAGTTCGGGGTGGCGGGCTGACCCTCCCTCGCGTCACCTCACCGACGGGCCCCTCCCGCTCCGCGCGCTTCCCCCTTTCGCCGACTCAATGGGCAATTCGCTGAGTCAGCCGCCCTCGGGGCATGTTTCGGCGATCTGCTGCATGAGCGAGCGAACGCCGTGTGTCCGCCGCGCCACCTGCCCCCTCGAGGTCGCCCGCCCTTCTCGCTCCGCCCACACCGCGCCGAAGGATGCCAACTGTCCCGCGCCGCGTCGAAAGGGTGGCTACTGACCCGCACGAAGCCGGAAGACGGTCAGTTGCCACCCTCTCGGCGTGCTCCTGTCGGACAAGGTGGCGCTCGAAGCGGACGCCGTGTGGACGCCGCGCGCCTCACGACTCCCCGCCCCCTCGGAGGGGGAACGATCTGCACGTGTGGCCCGCGTTCCGCACTTCGCGGTTCGCCTTTGCCCCTGGCCTTCGGCCTGTGTGATCGCCGCCGGAAAGAAGGCTTCGGGACGGGCGAGGAGCTCGCGTCGCTGATGGGAGTCATCGGACGGGGACGCGTGGCGCAAGACCTATCGTGCTGTCGATGCGACGAGTAGGATCTAATCCCACAGAGGGGTCGGCGGTTGAGGTATGGGAGGCGGACATGAGGACGACTCGACAGTTGAGCATCACGTTGCCGAATGCGATGGCGGATGAGGTGAAGGAACGGGTGGCGTCAGGTGCGTACGCCACCGAGAGCGAAGTCGTGCGTGAGGGGCTGCGCGCCCTCTTCGGTCGCGACCAGGCGGTTGAGGAGTGGCTTCGCACCGAGGCCGTCGCTGCCTACGACGACCTTCGAAGGGACCCGGCGCAAGCAGTCGGCGCCGACGATCTACGCGCACACCTGCGCGACCACCAGGCCCGGCGCGAGACGATCCCGGACCCGGTCGAATGACCCGCAGGGTCGCGTACTCGCCCCGAGCGCGCGATCAGCTCACGGAGTTGCTCGACTACATCGGGTCAGCGGGGTCTCCCGTGGCGGCAGAACGGTTCGTGTCGTCGGTCGTCGCGCATTGCGAGGGCCTCGCCCGGTTCCCCTTCCGGGGCGTCGCGCGCGACGACCTGCGCCCGGGGTTGCGTGTCCTGGGGTTTCGCCGTCGAGTGACCATTGCTTTCGCGGTGCAGGACACGTTGGTCGAGGTGCTCGGCATCTACTACGGAGGTCGTGACGTCGAGACTCTCCTCGCCGACGTGAACTGAATAGCATGACGTGGCATCGCTCGTGATGCGGCGGTTGAGCCGGTTCGATGTCGCAGGCTTCGCCACCCTCTACGGTGTCAAGGGACAGCGGCGTGCGGGTCGAGGACATCGCCGACCTCTTCTACGCCGGCGACTCGGTGACGCCCGTGGCTCGCGAGTTCGCCGTCACGCCCGACGAGGTCGAAGCGGTTGTCCGCCACTACGGACTCGCTGCCTGAGATCTACGTCGACAAGAGTCTCGGCGAGCGTGCGGTTCCCGAGGTGTTCCGTGAGGCGGGATACGCCGTGCACGCTCTACCCGCCGGACTGACTGTGTAGAAGTGGACCATCGCCGACGCGCTCCCTCGTTACTGTGTGTGCGTGCCCACACGCCACCTGCGCATCAACACCGCCGCCCCCGACGAGGTCAAGGCCGCGCTCGACGCGCTGGCCTCGGAGCTGGAGATCCCCTCCGAGTTCCCGCCAGAGGTCCTGGCCGAGGCCGAGGAGTCGGTGCGCGACGCCGTCGTGCCGGCTCTCGACCTGACCAATCTGGATCTGGTGACGATCGACCCGCCCGGTTCTCGTGATCTCGACCAGGCCGTGCTCATCGAACCTGACTGTGACGGTCATCGGATCCGCTACGCGATCGCCTCGGTCGGCTCGTTCGTCCGGCCGGGCGGGGCGCTGGACGCCGAGGTTCGGCGTCGGGCAATGACCGTCTACGGACCCACCGGCTCGATCCCCCTCCACCCCGAGGTCCTCTCGGCCGGAGCCGCGAGCCTGCTACCGGGTCAGGTGGCACCCGCATGCGTGTGGGACATCCGCATCGACTCGAGCGGCGAACTCCGCTCCTTCCACGTGGAGCGGGCCCGGGTCCGCTCGCGCGCCCAGCTCACCTACGACCAGGTGCAGGACGCCCTCGACGGCCGCGCACAACTGCCGTCCGGCGTGCCGAAGGACCTGCCGAAGCGGCTGGCCGAGGTCGGGCGAGCCCGGCAGGCCCAGGAGGTCGCCAGGGGAGCGGTGTCGCTGGACCTGCCCGAGCAGGTCGTCGAGCCCGGAGACGGTGGCCGCTACGTCCTCGACCATCGCGCGGCCCTGGAGGTCGAGGGCTACAACGCCCAGGTCTCGCTGCTCACCGGTATCGTGGCCGCGCAGATGATGCTCGGCGCAGGAGTGGGGATCCTGCGCACCCTCCCGCCCGCGCAGGACAGGGACGTCGACAAGCTGCGCCGCACCGCCCACGCCCTGGGCGTGCCGTGGCCCGACGGCATGAGCTACCCGGACCTCGTGCGGTCCGTCGCGTCGGACACCCCGCAGGGGGCAGCTTTTCTCAACGAGGCGACCGCCCTGTTCCGTGGGGCGGGCTACGTGGCGCTGCCGGTCGAGCACGACGGTGAGCCGGTCGGCGAGGTGGTCTCGACGGCGCACTCGGCGATCGCGTCGGACTACGCGCACGTGACCGCGCCGCTGCGCCGGCTCGTGGACCGGTACGGCCTCGAGGCGTGCCTGGCGATCGCCGCCGAGGACGAGGTCCCGGGGTGGGTGCGCGAGGCCCTGCCCGAGCTGCCGAGCGCCATGGGCGCCGGCGGGCGGACGGCGAGCGCGTACGAGCGGGGCGCCGTCGACGCGATGGAGGCGCTCATCCTGCGCGGCCGCGAGGGCGAGGAGCTGCGCGGGGTGGTCGTGGACGTGGCCGAGAAGAACGGGCACCGCGGGGACATCCAGATCACCGAACCCGCCGTGCACGTGGACGTGGAGGGCGAGGGCCTCGAGCTCGGCGCCGAGGTGACCGTCCGCGTGGCGCAGGTCGACGTCGAGGCGAGGAACGTCGTCGTCGAGGTGGTCTGAGGACGCAGCGCGGCCGGGCGGCGGTGCGGGCGCTACCGGCCGAGGCCGGCGAGGAACCGCGCCACGGCGTCGGTGAACGCGTCGTTGGCGTCCCCGGCGATCATGTGGCCCGCGTCGGCGACGTCCACGCTCGTGCTGCCCGGGATCGCCTGCAGGAGCGCCGCGACGCCGTCGTCGTCCACGACGTCGGACGCCTCGCCCCGCACCACCACCGTCGGGGCCGTCACGCGGGCGGCCACCCGCATGAGGGCGTCGGCCGCGGAACCGGGGTGCGCGTCGTCGTGCCGGGAGTCGACGACGCGCGGGTCCCAGTGCCAGTACCAGCGGCCGTCGTCGCGCAGGCGAACCACCCGGAGCAGCCCGTCCGGGTTGTAGCGGCGCGGCTGCTGCTTGTAGTCGGCGATGACCGTCGCCACCTCGTCGAGGCTGTCGAAGCCGCCCGTGTGGCGCGCCATGAAGTCCCGGATCCGCGCGGCGCCCTCGGGGACCGTGCGCGGGACGATGTCGACGAGCACAAGGCCGTCCGTCAGCTCGGGGTGGTGGGCCGCGACCGAGAGTGCCGTGAGCCCGCCGAGCGAGGCGCCCACGAGCGTGGCCGGGGCGCCGACCTGGCGGACGAGCTGCGCGACGTCCCCGCGGAAGCTCGACAGGCTGTAGTCCCCGCGCGTCGACCAGCTGCTGTCGCCGTGCCCGCGCAGGTCCACGGTGGTGGCCGCGTATCCCGCCGCGGCGAGGCGGGCCGCCGTCGAGTGCCACGAGTGCCGGGTCTGGCCACCGCCGTGCACGAGGACGATGTGCCGGGCGTCCGGGCCGGGCCCCGCGTAATGGTCGCCGCGCAGGACGACCTCACCGGTGTCGACGACGACCGGTCGCGGCTTCTCGTCCAGGTGCGCGCGACCTCGGGCCCGGTCGCGACCATGGGCAGAGTGCAGCAGGCTCCCCTCGGACAAGATGTCCATCCCCTTCGATGGTCGCCGGTCGGGCTCGAGATCCGAGAGTATCCGCCCGGCGCGCGGCGTGGTGGCTGCGACCACGGCGAAGGACGTCGGTGGGTCAGGGGGAGCGCGGGGCGGAGGGCGTGCGGGTACGTGCGGCGGGGCCAGGCGCGGCGGCGCCAGGTGCGGCGGCCGCGCCGTAGCCCAGGACGAGGCCGGCGGCGAACGTGAGCGGTGGGAACTCGTAGAGGTGGTCGATCATCGAGTGGACGGCGAGGGCCGTCCACGCCGCGGCGGCGACAACGGAGGACGGGCCGCGCTGCTGCGCCGCGACGGCGAGACCCGCGGCGAGCAGGGCGAGGAACAGCAGGACCCCGAGGATCCCGAGCTCGGCGCCGACCTGGAGGATCGAGGAGTGCGCCTCGTGGAGGTGCTCCCGGGTGCCGGCCAGCGGCGAGGTCTCGAGGAACGAGCCCGGGCCGGAGCCGAGGACGGGGCTGTGCTCCCAGAGCTTGAGGGCGTCGCCCCACAGCATGTGGCGGGTGCTGCTCAGACTGCCGCTCGAGGTGAGCAGGCTCGGCCAGGCGCCGCGCGTGCCGAGCCAGACGACGGCGAGCGCTGCGGCGGCGATGACGACCATCCCGGCGGCGACGACCGTGCGCGGGGCGGGGAGACGGCGTCGGGCCGGGCGGTTCTCGCGGGCGACCGCGAGCGCGACGACGGCCGCGACGGCGATGACCAGGACCGTGCCCGCCTGGGCGCGGGCCGCGAGGAGCGTGCCGAGGACGAGGGACATGATCGCCGGGAGGGGAAGGGGGAGGGAGCGCGTGTGGCCCGGGCCGGCTGGTGGGTCCGCGAGGACGACGAGGCCGGTGAGGGCGACGAGCTGGACGCCGAGCGCGGCCTGGGCGTTGGCGTAGAACGGGATGGCGACCAGGACGGCCAGGGCGACGATCGCCGCGCCCGCGACGATGACACGGCCCGGTGCCCGCGCGGCGAGGGCGCGGCCGGCCAGGACGCCGACCAGGAGGAGGACCGGCGCCGTCAGGTAGGGCGACAGCAGCGAGACTGCGCTGCCGCGGGCGAGCGTGGAGATCCCCGCCCAGAGCAGCCAGACCGCGACTGCGACGACGAGGAAGCGGTCGGCCCGGGTGGTCAGGCCGATGCGGGTAAGCGCATGGGTGGCTGCGGAGAGCGCGCGACGGGGGAGGGGGCGGCTGTCGCGGCGGGCTGGGCGGTCCTCGCCGGGACGGTCGTCGGGCGACGCGGGTGGGGGCACGTGTAGCGACGCTAGCGAACGTGCCGGGCCGTGAGGGGGACGGAGGCGTGGCGTCTCGAAGCCATCCGATAGCGTGGTGCTCGAAGACCCCGGAACGATCCCTGGACGGCAGTCCACATCGCCGGGGTTTCGTCCTTTCCGGGGGTCGGGGACCCTCATCTCCGCTCGCGCGCCCGTTCCAGCTGGCAGCTCACTCGACGACGGATTTACGATCCGGAAAACTGCACGCAGTGTTGCGTCGCTAACATTTGAAGTTCTTCGGAGGAGTTTTCGCTAGGTCAGGCGGTAAAGTTCTCGACGTGAAGAAAGCACTGTTGCGCGCTTCGCTTCTGGCACTGATGTCTGTCGGGATGCTGGCGTCCTGCGGTAGTTCTGGCAGCGGTGAAACTGCGACGGAAGCTACTGCGGCGCCCGTGTCAGACACGGCCACGCCGGAGGAGCCTGCGCCGCCTACTGAGCCAGCTCCGACCGTCGAGCCGGCGCCTGCCACTCAGCCGGCCACAACTTCGCCTCCGGCGCCTGAGAGACGCGATCCCGTTGAGTCTGCTGGGTCCGCAGCAACCATGTGCGATGGCATGACGGAGGACATGCTTCGGGACAATGATGCCGCGGTCGAGTATGAGGTTGATCCTTCGACGGCCATCTACCTGGGCCCTACCAGCATCAATGGCGGCAACGACGGCTACGCTTACTACGCCTGGGGCGAGGTCGAGATCCAGTGGGATTCCTTCGACGCGCCAGTCAACCTGGAGTACTACTGCGAGCTCGAGACTACCAACTTCTCGGCGTGGTACACGACGGGCGGTCGGATCCTGACAGCGATCGAGGACCTCGACATTCCTGAACCCTGGAACTAGACGGGCCCGACCGTTCGCAAGGAGGTCCGGGGGAGGCACACGTCGAGTGCTCACTGGCCGCGACGACCGACATCCCCGCCCGGCCCCCTCGGTATCGAAAGGCCTGCCGCGGTGGAAGACGTCTCAAGGCCTGGCTTGTGCTGGACGCCGATGACGTGAGTCGGCTCAGCGCGTCGTCGCCTGCCTGAACGGTGAGACCTCGGTGATCTTGAGCTCTCGCAGTCGGTCGATCAACCATTGTTCGGCCACGTTGTATCGGCGACCGCGCCGCCACAGCAGGTCGACCGAGACGAGCCAGTCCATCTGGTGGAAGGCGAGCTGGTCGTCGTGCTCGGGCAGCGCGAAGGCGATGCCGAGCGAGATGTCGTCGTCGAGGACCAGCCCCACCGCGTCGCCCCGCACCGGGTTGCGCACGACGATCTCGGTGTGCGGGAACTGCGCCGCGAACTCCGCGAACACCGGCACCACGATCCGGTGCGGAATGGCGACGGCGACCGAGACGGACGTCGGCACGCCCGTCGAGAGCGCATCGCCGTGCCGTTGGAAGGCGATGAGCCGGTCGTAGAGCGCCTGCGCCTCGAGGAGCATCGCTCGCCCGGCCTCCGTCAGGCCCGGCGCGCGGGTCGAGCGGTCGAACAGCTCGGTGTCCAGCGCGATCTCCAGATTGGCGACGGCGGCGCTCACGGTCGACTGCGACCTACTCTTCCCGCAGCGCGCGCAACGCTGCTCGTGCTCAACGGAAGGAGATGTCGCATGACTGATCGCCGCAGTCGCAGCGCATCACCGGTCGACCCAGTGGACGAGATGCTGCCCGCCCGGTCGATGGTGGCCCTCGGTCTTCAACACGTGCTTGCCGTCTATGCGGGCGTGGTCGCCGTGCCGTACTTTCTCTCGGGCACCCTCGGTCTGAGCAGCGCAGAGACCGTCACCCTTCATCACGGTGGTGGTGACGGTCTTCGTCTACGTGACGTTCACGGGTCTGCTGACGTCGCTGTCCGTTCTCGTCGGCCTACTCGTCGGCGCGGTCGTCGCCGTCGCCGGGGTGGTCATGATCGTGATGGGCCTGTTCCCCAAGTTCGGTGCGGTCATCGCCGCGGTCCCGCCGTCGGTGCTCGGCGGCGGTGCCATCGTCAAGTTCGGGATGACGACCGCCGCTGGGATCCAGGAGCTCGCGCAGGTGGACTACCGGAACTCCAACAACCCGACGACGCCGACGCGTCCTCCAGCCCGCCAACTGAATCCACACAAGGGAGTCCACGTGACAACTGACCAGACGACCGACCTCTCGACCACGGACCTGTCTCTCCTGCGCCGGGCGATCGAGCTCTCGCAGGAGGCGAAGGATCGCGGGCGCCACCCGTTCGCGGCCCTCGTCGCCGACGAGAACGGCCGTGTCGTCGTCGAGCGCGGCAACAACTCGATGCCCCCCGAAGGCGACCCCACGCAGCATGCGGAGCTCACTGCGGCGGCCGCGGCCGTCTCGCACCTCACGCCCGAGCAGCTGGCGCGCGCGACGCTCTTCACGAGTGCCGAGCCGTGCGTGATGTGCACCGGCGCCGTCTACTGGACCGGCATCGGGCGCATCGTCTACGCGCTGTCGGAGTCGCGGCTCCTCACCCTCACCGGCGACGACCCGGAGAACCCGACGTTCGACCTGCCGTGCCGGGAGGTCGTCGCGCGCGGCCAGCGACACATCGACGTCGTCGGTCCCGCGCTGGAGGACGAAGCTGCCGCGCCGCACGTCGGCTTCTGGAACAACGAGCCCGCGCCGGCGGTCGAAGGCGCCTGACGACGGCGCGCGAGAGTCGCGGCTCCGGTGCCGCGTCGTCACGCGTGCCTGGAGCCGCGCGTGCGTGCGCGCCCGCGGGCCTTATGGCCGCGGTGCACGAGTGTGGCGGCGCACGAAGGTGGCTGAGCCGTCGCGGCGGCCGTTGGCGTGACCGCCATGCGCAGCCTCTACGTCGTCACACCCCTCCGGAGGCGACGCATCACGACGACGGCCTCGTCGGCGGCTGGTACGACTCCGACCTCACGACGCGGGGCCGACAGGACGCTCGTGCCATCGCGGCCGTGATCCGCGAGCTGGTGCCCGGCGGTGGCGACGCGGAAATGTTCAGCTCCGACCTGCGCCGCGAGGCGGAGCCGGCCGAGCTCATCGGTGGCGCGTTGGAAGCCGAGCCGGTCGTCCTGCCGGACTTGCGGGAGAAGCCCTACCGCGAGGCCGGCGGGCCTCCGCAGGCGTGGTTGGACGACCGGTTCGTGCCCCGCCCGCGACGGGTGAGCGGATGGAGCACGACGAGGGCGCACTCGCTGCCGAGATCATTCTTGACCTCGCCGCCCGGATCTACCGGGCCATGGAGGACATCACGGCGCGCGAGGTCGAGCACCAGCTCGTCGTGCCGCACGGCGGAGCGCTCAGCTTCGTGGTGGCCGCGTGGACCCGCATCCCTGTTCACGCCGCAGAGCACGTCGCCTGCCGCGCCACCAGCGGCGGACTCACCCACCTGCGCGAGGACTCGCGCCTCCGCGGTGATGGGGTTCGTGCAGTACGCGGCTCAGTCCTCGCGACTCACCCGCCCGATACCGATCGTCCTCCGACCCAGACCTCCGACACGTTCGGCGGTGTGGCGGTGTACAGGACCTTGGCCAGATTCGCGTCGCTGCTGGAGTCGTCGTCGAACATCCTGACCGTGCCGGCGGGCGTCGCCGTGTCGATCAGCTGGGCGTCGAACGCGTAGCCCGTGTCGAAGACACCCACCCGGAGACCGAGCGTGGCGGCGCCGCCTGCGGTGGCGAGATGGAACGCCGTGCGCCAGTCCGCGCTGCTTCCGGGGCGACCACGCTGCTCCGGTGGTAGGCCCGGGTCGACGCCGGCCTCCAGCATCCGTGAGGCACCGACGGTGTCCTTGATCGCGTCCAGCATGTACATGCTCGGGCCGCCGGACACGTCGGTCCCGAGTCCCACCCGCATGTTCTTCTCGAGTGCGGCCCGGAGCGGGAACACGGCGTTCGCGAAGTATGCGTTCGAGCGCGGGCAGTGGGCGATCCCGGTGCGGCGCGTCCCGACGAGGTCCATGTCCGACTCGCTGAGGAACACGGCGTGCGCGAGTACCGTCCTGTCGGTCAGGAGGCCGACGGAGTCGAGGTACTCCGCGTCGCGGAGACCGGTCCGTGCCTGCACGTAGCCCTCGGCCCAGTCGCTCTCGGAGCAGTGGGTCTGGACGTGACAGTCATACCGGTGGGCGAGCTCGGCCAGTCCGCGGAGGGCCTCGTCGGTGCAGCTGGGCGCGAACCGTGGCGTGACCACGGGGTGCACCAGACCGCCTGCGTTGTCCGGGTGGTTGCGCACGTACTCGATGAGCGACTCGGTGCCCTCCAGCGCTGCCGCGGTGGACGGGTCCCGATAGAAGTCCGGGCACTGCGCCGGGTCGTCGGCCACCACCTTCCCGACGAGGGAGCGCATGCCACGGTCGAGACTGACGTCCACCAGGGCCCGCGTGGCCTCCTGGTGGATCGTCGCGAACATGAGTGCGGTCGTGGTCCCGGACGCGAGAAGGTCCTGGACGAGGATCGAGTAGACCCGCTCGGCGAACTGCAGGTCGGAGTAGCGGGCCTCGAGCGGGAACGTGTAGTGGTCCAGCCATTCCTTGAGCGGCAGGTCCAGCGCGGATCCGAGCTGGGGGTACTGCGGGGCATGCACGTGCAGATCCACGAAGCCCGGAAGCACCCACGTCGACGCCGGGAGCCTGACGAGCTCGCCGCGCCGCTCGGCCTCGGCGACCGCCTGACGGAATCGTGGGTCCGAGCTCGTGATGCGCTCGTCGATCACGCCGTCGATCCCTACGGAGACAAGTGTTTCGTCCCAGGTCTCCAGGGCTCCTGGGCTCGGCGCGTGGGAGAAGCGCCCCATCACGGTCTTTCCGCGCACATCAGGCACGGTGCACCTCCGTCATCTTCTGTCTCGGTCCGATCGGTCGAGGGAACGCTTCTCAGATGACCTCGGTGTCATCCCTAACCCCTTCATCCTCGCGATCGAGCACCCTGTCGCGAGGAAGGATCATGTTGAGCACGACGGCGGCGATCGCTCCGAGTGCCATGCCACCCTCGATGAGGTACTGGACGAGGGACGGGAACGACTCCTTCAGTCCCTGGGGCATGGTGGAGGCGGCGATCGTGACGAGGATCGGGAGCCCGATGACGAGCATGTTCCGCTCCGACTTCCGCGTGCGCTCGAGGATCTTGATCCCGTTCATCGCGATGATGACGGTGACGATGCTGAAGGCCCCCATGATCACGACGCCGGGGATGCTGGCGACGAGTGTCGTGAACTTCGGTACGAGACCCAGGGCGATGAGGACGCCACCGGTGAACAGGATGACGCGCTTGCTCGCGACGCCGGTGATCGCGATGACGCCGGCGTTCGTCGAGTAGCCGGTGACGGGCAGCCCGCCGATCACCGGGGCGACGACGCAACCGAGACCCTCCGCCCCGACGCCTCCGTTGATCGCCCGGTCGGTCACCTTCCGGCCGGTCACACCGCCGACGGCGAACCACGTGCCGGTGCTCTCGACGAGGATGACGAGGTAGATCACCACCATCGTCAGGACGGCAGTGGGTTCGAACACCGGCAGCCCGTAGTCGAAGATTCCTGGCAGCGCGATCCACGCGGCGTCCCCGACCGGAGAGAAGTCGACCATCCCGTAGAAGCCGGCGACCACCGTGCCGCCGGCAATGGCGAGGAGCACTGAACAGAGCTTGAAGATCTTGAAGGCTTTGGTTGCCCGCGCTCCGACGATGAGGAACAGCACGAGCAGGGCAGCCGTCGTGAAGGCGACCGTCAGCTCTGCCGTCGAAGCTCCCTCTCCGGCCGTGTAGATGTTGCCGAGCGCCACCGGCATGAGCGAGATGCCGATCACGAGGATGACCGTCCCCGCCACGATCGACGGGATGAGCCACCTGATCGCCTTCCCGACCACCTTGAGGTACCCGAGCACCGTGATGAGCAGGGCGCCCGGGATGAGACTGCCGATCATCGTGGCGAGTCCGAAGCCCCCACCGATGGCGGCCATCGCACCGATCGGGATGTAGGACGGCCCCTGCACGACGGGAAGACGCGTACCGATGGTCACCTGCAGAATGGTGGCGATCCCTGATGCGACCAGGGTCATCTGGACGAGCGTCGAGGTCTCGCCGACCCCCATGGCGAGGATGCCCGCGAGCACGATCGGGACGATATACACGTCCATGGCGAGCACGTGCTGGACGGCAAGGACGAGGCTCCTTGGGATGGAAGTCCGCTCGTCGATGCCGACCGTGATGGTCGAGTCTTGCGTCGTCATGGGGTGCTCCAGGACTGGATCGTCGGGACGGGAGGGGGACGTGCCGCAGCAGTCGTCGGCGACCACTGGTTCTCCCGGGGGCCAGGCCCGATGGCGTGAGCTTCTTCGGTGAAGCGCGCAAGCCTCAGGCTGGTGCTGTATTCAGATGTGCTGTCGTGGTCGGTGACGCAGGTCGGACGGCAGCGACATGTTCGTCGGTCGGCCGGCGCTACCTCGCCGTCCGTCGATGTCTCCATGGCAACTCGAGTGCGCACGAACCTAGCCAACTCGAGTTGGCACGTCAAGCGCGCTCTGTGCGGGTCCGTGTTCTCAGGTGGTCTCGCGGACGATCAGCTCCGGCTGGACGAGCGTGACCTGCGCCGGCGACTCGTTCTCGCCGAATCGCTCGAGGAGGGCAAGCATGGCGAGCCGAGCCGCCTCGTCGGGGCGGTCGTCGAGCGCCGTGAGCCTGGGGTAGCCGGACCGCGCGCGGATCCCTTCCTGGGAGACGACACGGAAGTCCTCCGGGACCCGCAGCCGGAGGTCGGCCAGCGCGGCCATCACGCCGCCGACGAGCGGGCCGAACGGGACGTAGGCTGCGTCGACCCCCGGATGTTGTCGCATCTCGTGGACGGCGGCATGGCCTGCCCGTTCCGCCGACTCCCCGATCGTGTCGACGATGAGCGGTTCGAGCTCGTGGGCGCGCATCCAGCTGGAGTACGCGTCCCGCGTCTCCAGGATCCACTGGCGCTGTTCGCTGTCGATGACCAGGGCGGGGCGTCGGGCGCCCTGCTTCTGCAGGTGGTCGAGGACCGTCGTCGTTCCTGACGTCCTGTCCGTGCGGATCGTCAGCTCGTCCGCGCCGGAAGCCCCCGGTGCATTCCCGATCGTCACCACCGGCGACCCGCGTCCGCGTAGCGCCCTCATGATCGGGTCGTCGTCGAGCGGGTCGAGAACCAGCGCACCGTCCAGCGGAAGCTGCGCGACCCACGCCTCCTGGTGGTCGGGGGGTACCAGCGCGAGGACGTAGCCTGCCTCTAGGGCGGTGTGCGACGCGGCGTTGGCCGCGAGCATGAAGTACTCCAGCGACCCGCCGACCGTCGCGTTGACAATGGCGAGGACGCCCGTACGCCCGGTCTTGAGCGCCAGCGCGGTTGCGCTCGGCACGAATCCGAGCTCGTCCGCGATCTCGCGGATACGTCGACGCGTCGAAGCCTCGACCCGGCCGCGGCCGTTGAGGGCGTGCGACACCGTGGTCCGCGAGACGCCGGCTAGCTCCGCGATGTCGCGCATCGTCACACGTGACCTGCCGTTGGACGGTCCCTCGTGCTGTGCTGCCATTGGCACAGTGTCCACAACTGACTTGTCCCGGACCACTTGTTCGGCGTCGCGTGTCCGTAGCGCCTGGATGCGCTCGACCGCCAGCGACGCGGGGGCCTCTTGATCTTCGGCTTTGCGAACGCGGGCCAAGCGACCGTAGGCGGCGTTGCCGCCGATGACCTCGCTGAGGTCGCCGCCTCGTTCGGACATCGCTAAGGTCGCCGCCTCGTTCGGACCTCGCTGTCGTCGCCCCGATCCTCACAGTGACCTGCCGCCGCCAGGATGACCGCCGCACTTGAGTGCGGGCGTTTTTCGATGCGACCGCCACGGGCCGGGACCAAAGGAGTCGGTCCCGGCCCGTGGCGTCCGAGGAGCCCGTAGCACGGCGCGACTCACGCGAGAAGGCGAAGGCTGGAGCGCCCGGACCGGTGCGGAGCCGCTGGGGCTGTCAGATTCCGAGCTTGCCCGGGTTCATGATTCCCGCCGGGTCGAGGGCGCCCTTGATGCGGCGCAGCACCGTCATGCCGTTCTCTCCTGCGGCCTGCTCCATCCACGGGGCGCGCTCGAGGCCGATGCCGTGGTGATGGCCGATCCGTGCGCCGGCGTCAAGCGTCGCCGACATGACGACCTCCCAGAGCCGGTCGTAGGCGGACATCGCCTCCTCCTCGGAGTCGAACAGGCCCCGCGAGATGACATACAGCGACGCGCCCTGGTCGTAGACGTGGGACACGTGGCCCATGACCTCGTCCATCACGGTCCCCGCCGCCTTCGCCACCTTCTCGTAGAGGGCCGGGAGCTCGGACCATGTGCCGGCGATCTCGATGGCCTCGGCGATACCGCCGACCTTGCCGACGTTGTCGGTGAACCACGAGTAGTTGAAGCGCCGCTGCTCCCAGTTGATGCCGGGTTCCTCGCCGAGCGACTGGCCACCGTGCTCGTCGACGAGGCGCAGCGCGATCGACTCCTGGATGGCCGTCAGCTCGGCGGCGCCGTCGAACGCGAGCACCATGAGCCAGCCCTCGGACTCGGAGAACTTCGCATGCTTCGCCGCCCCCTCGACGGGGTCGTAGATGCGCAGCACCGCCGGGCGAACCCCTGCCTCGAGCATCTTCCGGGCCACGGCGAGGGACTGCTCGAAGGTGTCGAACAGGGCCGAGGCGAACCGGCGGGACGCCGGCAGCGGAACGAGCCGCAGCGTGACCTCCGTGATGATGCCGAGGACGCCTTCCGAACCGATGAACAGCTGCTTGAGGTCCGGCCCCTGCGAGGCCCGCGGGATCGAGCTGGTGCGCAGGATCTCGCCGTCCGGCAGGACGACCACCAGGTCGGCCAGACGGTCCTCGATGTTGCCGTAGAGCGAGGAGAAGGTGCCCGAGCCGCGCATGGTGATCCAGCCGCCGACCGACGCGAGGAAGAACGACTGCGGGTAGTGGCCGGTCGCGAGACCGCGCGGCTTGAGCGCCTCCTCGAGGTCGCTGCCGAGCAGCCCGGCGCCGACGGTGACGAGTCGATTCTCGAGGTCGACCTCGCCGATCGAGGCCAGCGCGCTGACGTCGACGACGACACCACCTTCGATCGGGAGTCCGGAGCCGACGACGCCCGAGCCTCCGCCCCGAGCGACGATCGGGACACCGTGCTCGTTCGCCCAACGGACCGTGGCGGCGACGTCCTCTGTCGAGGTGGCCTGTACGACGGCCTCCGCGGTGGCGAGCGGGGTGTCCGCCGCCTCGGCCTTGCGGCTGCGCGGTGAGAGGTCGGCGGACGCCGCGCGGATCGTCCCGGGGTCGGTGGCGACGGTCGAGCCGGACAGCCTGCCGGTGAGGTCGGACAGCTGCGTGTCGGTGATGGTCATGGAGCTCCTTCTCAGTTGTGGGTCTGTGGGCGCCAGCCGAGCGCACGGTCGACGGTGTCGAGCCATGTGCTGCGGGAGGCTTCGAGATCCGACTCCCCGAGCGAGGGGTCGAAGGTCCGGAGCTCGGTGGCGGCTACGGCGGCCGTCTCGCGGTCAGGCCACACGCCGACGGCGAGGCCCGCCATCCACGCCGCGCCGCGGGCCGTGACGTACTCGGCGTCGCCGGCGCGGATCACGGGCACGCCAGTGAAGTCTGCCTGCGCCTGCAGGAGGGCGTCGCTGCGTGCCAGTCCGCCGTCGGCAAGGACGACGGTCGGGAGCGACCCGGCCTTCTCCGCCATGAAAAGCACGAGGTCTGCGGTCGTGCGCGCGATGCCGTCGACGGTCGCCTTGATCAGGTGCTCCGCGGTGACGCCGCGATGCAGGCCGAACACCACGCCCCGGGCCTGCTGGTCCCAGTGCGGGGCCGTGAACCCGGCGAGCGCGGGGACGAACACCACGCCGGAGGTGTCGGGGGTACGGGCGTAGGTGGCGTCGAGCTCTGCGGCGTCGGGCAGGATGCGCAGACCGTCGACCAGCCAGTCGATGGCGCTGCCGGTGACGAAGGAGTTCCCCTCGTACATGTAGCGGACCTCGTCGGCGGTGCGCCAGGCGATGCGGGTGTCGAGGCCCCCGCCGACCACGTTCGGCTCCTCGCCGGCGTTGAAGTCGATGAAGCTGCCCGTGCCGTGGGTGCACTTGACCGCACCCGCCTCGAAGCCGCCGTGCCCGTACAGCGCCGACTGCTGGTCGGCGAAGCATGAGCGGATCGGCAGGGACGCGCCGACCAGTTCCGCGTCCGTGTCGCCGAAGTGCGCGTTCTCCTCGAGGACCTCCGGCAGCAGGGAGGCCGGGACGTCCAGCTCGTCGAGCCACTCCTGCCACCAGGTGCCCGAGCCGATGTCGAAGGCACCGGTCGAACCGGCGTTGGAGTACGACGTCACGTGCCGGCCGCCCGCCGGCCCGCCGGTGAGTGTCCAGATCACCCAGGAGTCGGGCGTGCCTGCGAGGAGGTCGCCGGCCTCCGCCCGACGACGAAGGTCGCCGTCGTCGAGGAGGTCGGCCAGGTGCAGGGCGACGTTCGCGGGGGCGAGCTGCAGACCCGTGGTGGCGGTGAAGCGCTCGGCCCAGGATCCGGCGAGCCGGTCGACGCGGGGCTGCGTGCGCGAGTCCTGCCACGAAACGACGGGGGCGACGGGCGCCCCGGTGTGCCGATCCCACAGGACCGTGGTGGTGCGCTGGTTTGTCACCCCGACGGCGGCGATCTCGCGCTCGGCGGAGGCCGCACGGGCGATGACCGTGCGCAGGACCTCGGCCGAGCGCTCCGCGATCTCCGTGGCGTCCTGCTCAACGACCGCCGCGCTGGGTGTGTGCACGCTGATGCGGTGTGACTCGACGTCGAGCACGGCGCTCGAGTCGTCGAACAGCACGGCGCGGGTGCTCGTGGTGCCTTCGTCGATGACGACGACATGGGGGGTGCGCTGATGGTTCACGACGGTTCTCACTTCTTCGGGAGTAGGCGGCGACGGCGGGTGCCGCGCCGTGTCGTTCAGGGGGTCTGGTTCTGGGAGCGTCCGCCGACCGCGCGGCTGAACTCGGCCGCGGCCGGGACGAGGTGCCCGAGGAGCTCGTTGCGGCGCCGTGCCGACATGGTCGGAGAGGTGGTGGATACCGAGAGGGTGCCGACGACGCGGTCGTTCGCCCCGCGGACCGGGACCGCCACGCAGGTCACGCCGGTCATGAACTCCTGCCGGTCGGTCGCCCAGCCGTTCTCGCGCACGGCGAGGCACTCCTTCTCGAGGGCCTCCGGAGTGACGAGCGTGTGCTCCGTGAACCGCTCGAGCGGCCTGAGCACGTACGAACGGAACGCGGAGACGTTGTGGGCGAGGAAGAGCTTCCCGCTCGCACTGGCGTGCGCCGGGCGCCGGGCGCCCAGGACGATGGGCGGCGACTTCTTCGCGACCAGGTCCGGCGTCGCCGAGGCGACAGTGACCGCCGTCCCGTGGTCGAGCACCGTGACGTGCACGGGTTGACCAGTGCGTTCCCCGGTCTCCTCGGCGAACGACCGGGCGATGCGCAGGAAGTGCGCCTGGTCGGACGCCTGGACGGCCATCGCGGCGATGCCGGGACCGAGACGGTAGCGGTTCTTCGAGCCACTGGCCGAGACCACCATCGCCAGGGCCCTGAGCGAGGCCAGGTGCCGGTAGACCGTGCGTTCGTTCAGACCGGTCACCACGGCGATCTCGGGCACGTTCGTGCCGCCCGGGCCGGCCTGCGCGACAGCGTCCAGCACGGTGAAACTGTGGCGGAGCGCGGCGGGCACGCGGTCGGTATCTGGCACGCGGTCATGCTGTTGCCCGCGCTGATCGAGCGTCAACGTGATTGACATCCTGTGTCAGGCGCGTTGACCGGTCTCTCTCGAGAGGCGCAGCGTGATCCCCGACGCGCGAGGGCGCGTACGAGCCGGGTGCGCTCGAACTGAGCGCGGTGGTACATAGCTGGTGGCACATAGCTAAGGAGTCGGTATGGGACAGGGACGGCGCCGCGGGCGGGCCAGCATCGGAGCAGCAGCCGGTAGTGCGGGCGTGCTGACACCGCACGGGTTCGACCGCATGAAGTCGTTGGAGGCTATGGCCGCAGGTGAGCTCGACGTCCTCGTCGTCGGCGGGGGCATCACGGGGGTGAGCGTCGCGCTCGACGCGGCGCTGCGCGGCCTTGACGTTGGGCTCGTCGAGCGCGCCGACCTCGCTTCGGGGACGTCGTCGAGCTCATCGAAGATGATCCACGGCGGGCTGCGTTACATCGAGCAGGGCCAGCTGAGAATGGTCTACCACTCGCTCCTCGAGCGTCAGCGCATGTACCGGCGTGCCCCTCACCTGGTCACCCGCCTGCCGTTCCTGTTTCCCGTGTACAGGCGGTCGGAACACTTCGGGCCCACCATGGCCAGGGCGTTCGAAGGTTTGCTGCGGACCTACGATCTCGCGGGCGGCTGGCGGATCGGGCAGCGCTACCGCCGCATCGGCGCCGCGGAGACGCTCGCACACTGCCCCACGTTGCCGGCGCAGGGGTTGCGCGGCGGACTGCTCTACTTTGACACCCGGACGGATGACGCGCGCCTCACGCTTGCGGTAGCGCGAACAGCCGCACTCCACGGCGCACAGGTCGCGACCCGGTCGGAGGTGGTCGGGCTGAGCCGGAGGACGGCCAGTGAGGCGTGGGAGGCGACCGTGCGTGACACCGCGCCCGGCGGTGCCGGCGGCGAACGCGTGATCCGAGCGCGGGTGGTCGTCAATGCCGCCGGCGTGTGGTCCGACGACGTCGACGGGATGGGCGACGCAGGCCACCGCGCTCGGATGCGCCCGGCGAAGGGTGTGCACATCGTCGTCCCGTGGGAGAAGGTGCGGAGCCAGTCGACTCTGGTCTTCCCCATGCTGGGTGGGCTGCGCGGCAAGGGCGGACGAGCATTCGTCGTCCGGTGGGGCGATCACTGCTACATCGGCACGACCGACACCGCCTACGACGGCGATCTCGACTCGCCGCGCTGCGAGCAGCACGAGGCGCAGCTGCTCCTCGACTCTCTGAACGCGACCCTGACCACCGACCTGACCATGGGCGACATCACCGGCACCTGGGCCGGCCTGCGCCCGCTCATCGACACGGGCGGCGGCACGACGGCGGAGCTCAGCCGCGAGCACGAGGTCACGGAGAAGGACGGCGTCGTCACCGTGGCGGGCGGCAAGCTGACCGTCGCTCGGACGATGGCCGAGCAGGCGGTCGACCGAGCGTGCGCCGTGCTCGGCGTACGGCGACCGTGCCGGACCACGCGCGTACCCCTCGTCGGCGGGGCAGGCTTCGACCACGAGGCCGTGACGGCGACCGGCGGCCGGCTCGCACACCTCGGGGAGCGATACGGGACCGAGTCGCGATTCGTCGAAGAGCTGGCGCTCGCCGATCCCCAGATGGCCGAGACCGTGGTCGAGGGGCTGCCCTACCTGTGGGCGGAGGCACTGTTCGCGGTGCGCCACGAGATGGCGACCACCGTCGACGACGTGCTCCGGCGCCGCATCCCGGCACGACTGCTCGACGCGCGCGCCGCTGCGGCCGCAGCCCCCGCCGTCGGGGACCTGCTGCAGCGCGAGCTCGGACTGACCGACGCCACTGTTGCTACCCAGGTCAGCGCGTTCGTCGACGAGGTCCGGGCCGAGTCCGTCGCACTCGGTCGCCAGTAGGCCCGCACTCGCAACGAGTGCACCGACACCACCATCTGACGTGCACTACCGGGAGGGGCACGGCAATCATCGACTTCGACCGGCAGCTGCGCCTGCTCGCACCCTAAGACCCTGGAACGATCCCTGGCAGCCAGGCCACATCGCGGGGGTTTCGCCTTGCCCGTGGAAATCGTCGATGACACGCCGGGCGTGGGCTGCGAACCACGGGAAGTTCATCGAGCCGATGCTTGCTGGGAGCGACCACCGCGGCGTCGTCCGGTGTGACGGACGAAGTGACCAACGACCTGCACTGGCCGGAGGGAATCACGTATCCGGACCTGGTGCGGTCGATCGCGTCGGACTACGCGCACGTGACCGCGCCGCTGCGCCGGCTCGTGGACCGGTACGGGCTCGAGGCGTGCCTGGCGATCGCCGCCGATGCCCAGGTGCCGGCGTGGGTGAGCGAGTCGCTGCCCGAGCTGCCGAGCGCCATGGGTTCCGGTGGGCGTAAGGCGAGCGCGTACGAGCGGGGCGCCGTCGACGCGATGGAGGCGCTCATCCTGCGCGGCCGCGAGGGGGAGGAACTGCGGGGGGTGGTGATCGACGTCGACGAGAAGAACGGCCGGCGTGGGGACATCCAGATCACCGAGCCCGCGGTGCACGTGGACGCCCGGGGCGACGGCCTCGAGCTCGGGGCCGAGGTGGCCGTGCGTGTGGCGCAGGTCGACGTCGAGGCGAGGAACGTCGTCGTCGAGGTGGTGTGAGGTCACCGGGGTGGGGAAGGCGCTGGACTGGTTGTCACCTGCGCGCGCCAGGGTCTCCCGCATCATGATCAGTCCGTTGCCGCAAGGCGCGGGCTGATTTTCTGTCACGAGGGTCTCACGGTGGAGTAGACGAAGCCCTGGCTGTCACCCGGGCAGCAGGTCGAGCAGCTCGCGAGCCGCGGCGTCGATGTCGGGCCGTCACTGCCGCGGGATGCGTCCACCGTCTCAGGTGCTGCTCTGCGCCACACGGTGCACAGCTGCGCCACGAGAGTCGATCGACTCGGCCATCATCGTGATCTCGCGCTCACCGATCCGGTGGTGCCGGGCGACATCGCGCCAGCCCGTGAAGGACTGCGCGACCCGCCGCATTCGCTCCCGGGCATCACGAGCCCGGAGTCCGCACTCCTCGGCGAACATGAGCAGAGCTGCCGCCTCCTCCGGCGGAGCGTCGGCTCCCAGAATCGACGTCGCGCGAGGACGCCACGGGTCCGGGACGGGGTTCACGTCGAACACCGGGCTTAGTGTCCACGATCCGTGCGAGGCAAGGAATCCGTGGTTTCGCAGGTGATCGTCAGTGTTGCCGAGCAGGACGCCGGCGACGACGCGGTCGAAGAGCTCATGATGGTCGGCTCGTGGCGAGAAGGAGAGGTCTCGGGTCGCCTCGGCGATCTCCGCATAGTCGCGGTGATCGCCGTCAGATGCTCCCAAGGCCGTCATCGCGCTGATGTAGCCGATCCTGTGCCCGTCGGCGGAGCGGTCGAAGCGGCGCAGGATCAGCACGCTGCGATCGCCGACATGGGTGAGACGGCGCTCGGGCGTGCGGATGCCCGCTCGCTCCATCAGGTCCAGCGACGCGGCTTCCCAGGCCATGACGTCCCACTGATCGCTGCCGTGGGGGAACTTCGCGATGGCGAGCGATCCGTCCTCGAGTCGCACGGAGGCCTTGGGGCGGGCCCCGCCGAGCCCGGTTGTCCCCGTGTCGTGCAGCTGCTTCACGGCCTCAGCGGCATCATCGCCCGAAGCGAGCTCATCGGCGGCATGCAGCAGCTTCGGTAGCGACACGAGCTGCGGCACGGTGGCCGGCGGCCCCAGGAAGACGTCGTCGCCGGGCAGCCGGTACCGCAGGGCACCCTGTCTGGTGTCGTCGCTGACCCCGAGCAGGAAGTCGAGATCATCCAGTCTCCGGGGTGCCTTGCGCTCCTCGCGTGCACGAGTCCGCTCCGACTTCTCGACCAGGCCGCGTCCCCAGCGGTCGGGGGCGCTGTCGGCGAAGGCGCGCACGAGGCCCACCTGGTGCTGAGCGCCGGAGATCAGCGGCAGGGCAGGATCAATGCTCGTGCCGTCTGTGCTCAGATAGCCCGGGTCGTAGAGGAAGGTCGTCGAGATCTGGCCGCGATTCCTGGTGATGTGCGCCCTTCCCGTGAGGACCGCCGGAGCGTTCGGCCGGACCTCGTAGATCTCGAGTGTGGTCTCGGTGCTCATCGCGCCCGCTTCCGCGTGAGCCTCCCGGCCCGCAGACGACCGATGTCGCTGCTCAGAGGATCGGCAGCATCGACCGTCTGCACGAGCACGTCCAGGGTGCGGAGCACCTGCGCGACACTGCCGAAGCTCACGCCCGGATCCCCCTTCTCGATCATGTGCAGGGTGGCGCGGACGATGCCCGCACGCTCGGCGACCCGCTGTGCGGTCAGACCGAGCACCATGCGACGCCCCCGGATGCGTGTGCCGAGCTCCGTCAGCTCCCGATCGATCCTGTAGCCGGACAGCACACGCTCCTTGCCGCCGCTGCTATGACTGTGAATGTGGGCAGTAGTGGGAGGTGTGTCCAGGATTGTGTACGTAGCGCGGAGGGTTGCGGGCACGGCTCCTTCGGAGCTGACAGCTGTGAGTGCCAGAGGTGCGTGCAGGGACGCTGAGGCGTTGGACGAGGAAGTGCACGGTGCGCGGTCTGGTGTTTGTTTTGCACGTTTTGCTAAGGTGGCTGCATGGTCGGGGCACTCGCGCACAAGGACGCCGCCGCTCTCCGGGACGCGTTGAGCGCCGGCGCGCTGCGCACGCGTGACGGTGAGCTGGTCAGCATCCCGCCCGTGGTGCGCGACAGACTCCTGCGCACCCTCGATGTCATGGAATCCAGTCCCGACGCCACGATCCTCCCGTCCGACGATCTCCTCACCACCGGCCAGGTCGCCGAGCTTCTCGGCGTCAGCCGCACGACTGTGGTGCGACTGGTCGACAAGGGAGAGCTTGCAGGCGCCGGGTCAGCCGTCCACCGCCGCATCGCCGCGGCGGAGGTGCGTCGCTATCAAGAACGCCGCGCCCGTGCGCGGAGCAGGGCGGTCGATGTGCTCGGAGGGGACCTCGACGAAGGGCTGCCCGCTGACGAGGTCCCGGTCAGCACCCGATGAGCCGCCCGGCGGTGCTCCTCGACGCCTGCACGCTGATTCCCATTCGGCTGGCGACCACGCTGCTGTGGCCCCCCGCGGCGGTGTGGAGTCACCGAACTGGAACGGCTTCTTCCTCGCTCGCGCGCAACACGTAGAACACGTGTCGAACACGCACTAGCGTGCCAGCCACGCCTCGTCCTATCGGCTTCCGTCCGACGCAGGACGACGAGCGGATCCTGCGCGAGGCCGCCCAGCCCGGTGAGAGCACCTCCGACACGCTGCGACGGGCGCTCCGGCTGTTGGACCACGAGCGGTGGCTCACGCACTTCCGTGCGGATGCGGAGCTGCTCAAGGACGAGGATCTCGATGCGGAGCCGGACGCCTGGTGATCAGGGGAGCCGTCTATCGCATCGATCTCGGACGTGCGCGCAGCCATGAGTGGCGTCCAGCGATATCCACCGTATTCGTTGGCCCATCTGGGGCGTAGTGGTTTGTAGTACTCTGTATTCGTGGCCGCGCGCGTGGATTGGAGCAGGCGTGCTCACTACATCTGGGCGAGACACTCGATCGAGCCGAGCTGGGCCGACGAAGCAGTTGGTGACGCACAAGCTGTCTGGCTTGTGCCTGACCCCGCAAGCAGGTCCGGGCTCGCAGTCCGAGTCATCGGCTACTCGGTCGGCGCAGTTGCCGTCATCACGGTCGTCCTGGTGGACCCTGCGGCTGATCGCCACGAGAGACCGGACGGCGATTGGTGGGGGAGCAACGCCTGGCTCGCGAGCCCGCGCGACCTTCGGCTCTACGGAAAGGATCAACTATGAGCAGGATCGATGACCTCCTCGCGCAGGAAGGCGCGGTAGCCGAGAAGTACGAGACCCCCGAGCGGCTCCCGGCGCACGTCCGGGCGAGTCGGCCCAATGCCGGCCGAGGCGCGGTCGTGTCGGTGCGCCTGTCCGACGACGAGCACGGAGAGCTGCAGCAGGCTGCCGCGGAGGCGAACCTCCCGGTGTCGACGCTCATCCGACTCTGGGTGCTCGACCGCCTCGGTGCGGAGCAGGAGGGGGCGGGTGGCACGGTGGCCCAGCGGCTCGATCGGCTTGAGCGCGTGGTGTTCCAGCCGCCTGCCTGACGCGACGCGGATCTCCGGTGACAGGCGACCGGCTGCTCCGCGACATCGGCGCGCATGGAGCCGAGCGGACGATCGACGTCACCACCCGCATCTGCCGCGCCACCAGCGGCGGGCCCACCCATGTGTTCGACGCCGATGGGCCACCCCTGTTGCATGTAACATGCAAGGCGGGTTAACGTGCTCCTCGTGACGAGGGGGTTGAGGCGCGCCCGCGCGCCGCGGGCACTACGGCAGCCGCGGTATCTCGGGCGTACCGGTGAGTTCCGCCAGGCGCGTCTCGACGTCGATCTGCTCGAAGTCCGGCCGGCGCCTGGCCTCCTGGGTGACCAGGAGCGTCGCGGTGTTGGCGATGTGGCGCCGCATCGCGTGCGTCACCGTCGTGCTGTCGCCGGACATGAAGCTCTCGTAGACGTCCACGTGGTCCTCGAAGCACTCGACGGTGCTGCGGGACCTCGGCACCGTGCTGACCCCGCTCTCGAGCACCATGTTCCGCTGCTCGAGCAGGATGTGCATCGCCCGGTTGTTCCCGCTGGACGTGAGCATCGCCGAGTGGAAGTCGCGGTCGGCGCGCAGCGTGCCTTCCTCGTCCCCGGACCGGGCCACCTCCCCGAACCTGGTGAACGCCTCGGTCAGCCCCTCACGCAGCGTCGGGTCGGCGACCGCCCGTTGCGTCGCGCGGCGGGCGAGCGGGACCTCGATCATCAGCCGCACCTCGAAGCCCTGCAGCAAGGACTCGACCGTCGTCGCCACGATCCGGATGCCCCGGTTCCGCTCGATCTGCACGAGTCCCAGGCGGGCGAGCTCGAGGCTGGCCTCGCGGATCGGCGTGCGCGAGACGCCCAGCTCGCGCCCGAGCGCCGCGGAGCTGTGCAGCTCCCCGGCCGCGAGCTCGCCGCTGATGATCGCCCGACGCAGCTGGTCGAACACCTGACCGGTGACGCCCTGCGTCGTGCTGATCCGCTCCACGCCCCACAGTCTCGCAGCACACGGGGACGGCCGGCACCGGCGTCGTGCGTGCCGAGCCACCACCCCACCCGCTCCTTGCCCGAAAGGTTCCCGAATGCCACGTAGCCCCCGCTTCGCCGTCATCGGCGGCGGCATCATCGGCGCCGCGGTGGCGCGCCGCGTCATCCAGCAGCAGCCCGACGCCGAGGTGACCCTCTTCGAGAAGGAGGACACCCTCGCGGCGCACCAGACCGGGCACAACTCGGGCGTCGTGCACGCCGGCCTGTACTACGAGCCGGGCGGGCTCAAGGCGCAGCTGTGCCGCCGCGGCGTGCACCTGCTCGAGGAGTACGTGGCCGAGCACAACCTCCCCTACGACCGCTGCGGAAAGGTGGTCGTCGCTCTCGACGAGTCGGAGCGCGACCGCCTGGGTGCCATCCACGACCGCGCCTCCCGCAACGGCGTCCCCGGCGTGCGACTCATCGGCCCCGAGGAGCTGCGCGAGCTGGAGCCCAACGCCGTCGGCGTCGCCGCACTGCACTCACCGGGTACGGCGATCATCGACTACGCCCGCGTCGCCGAGCGGCTCGTGCAGGACCTGCGCGACGCCGGCGGTCAGGTCCGGCTCGGGACCGAGGTGACCAGTGCCGCCAGCACCAGTGAGGGGGTACGGCTCGGCACCGCCGACGGCGAGCTCGGCTTCGACTTTGCGATCGCCTGCGCGGGGCTCCAGTCGGACCGGTTGGCCCGTCGTGCCGGAGCGGCCCGGTCGCCGTCGATCGTCCCGTTCTTCGGCCAGTACATGGAGCTCGAACCAAGGTTCCGGGGCGTCACCAACGGCCTGATCTATCCCGTGCCGGACCCCGCCTACCCCTTCCTCGGCGTGCACCTGACCAAACGGGTCGACGGCCGGATGCTGGTCGGCCCGAACGCGTTCCTCTCCTTCTCGCGCGAGGTCTACCGCGGCCTCGGCGTCGATCCCCGGGACTCGATGGCGGTCGCCGCCGACCCCGGGTTCTGGAGGTTCGCGGCCCGCAACATCTCCGGCGCCGCCCGCGAGATCGGCGGCGTGCTCTCCCCGAAGCGCTTCGTCGCGCAGGCCGCGAGGTACGTCCCCGCGGTGGCGGACGCCCGGGCCAGGCGGGCGACGCGCGGGATCCGCGCCCAGGCGCTGGAGCGGGACGGCAGCCTCGTCGACGACTTCGTCATCGAGCAGCTCGGCCGCGTCACCCACGTGCGGAACGCGCCCTCGCCAGGTGCGACCTCGTCCATGGCGATCGCCGAACACATCGTGGACCGGGCCATCACCGAGCACGGGCTGCGACCGCGTCATGCATGATGCGGTCGAGAAACGGGGGAGCGGTGGGGGCCCGCGCACCCATGGCGGCGACGGAGCGACGGGAGCGGTGGACGAGATGACTGGACCGGGGACGACGACGAAAAAGGCGGCAGGCGCGGGCCTCACGTTCGTGGACCTCGAGCAGCCGCGGAGCGCCACGATGCCGGTCTTCGAGTCGCACCGGCCCGGCTACAGCTACTACCTGCACCGCAGGCACTCCGACACACTCAAGACCCAGCCCGGGATGCTCGGGAGATCGAGCTCCTCGGGGTTCATCACGATGGCGGAGCACTCGGGCACCCACGTCGACGCGCTCTGCCACCAGGCCGAGGACCTCGCGTTCTACGGCTGCGGGTCGGTCGACGAGGTGGAGACGGCGAAGGGCTTCACCCAGGGCGACGCGTCGCAGCTACCGGTGTTCCACCACCCGGGGCGACTCCTGGACGTCGTACCGGAGTTCGGCGGCGACGAGGTCCCACCCGGGACGCTCGTGACCGCCGACCACCTCCGCGCCTGCGCCGAGCGTCAGGGGACGACCATCACGGCAGGCGACGTCGTCGTCGTCCGCACCGGCAACGGGCGGTACTGGGACGACGCCGACCGCTACCTCGACGGCCCCGGCATCGCGCCCAGTGCCTCGCAGTGGCTCGCGGACCACCAGGTCTTCGCCGTCGGCGCCGACAACGCGGCCTGGGACCTGCCCGGGTACGTCGACCCGGAGATCAACTGCGACCTGCCCGGCCATCTCGTGCTCATCGTCCGAGCCGGCATCTACATCTTCGAGAACCTCCTGCTCGAGGAGCTCGCCGCCCAGCGGCGGTACGACTTCCTCTTCCACGCGACGCCGCTGAAGCTCGTCGGCGCGACCGGTTCTCCCATCCGCCCACTCGCGATGACGAAGGAGTCATGAGCCATGACTGACCAGGCAAATAGCGCCGCAACCCCGGTGGACGAGTCCGCCCCCACCCCGCCGTCGACGGTGCTGGGAAAGATCCGGGCGCTCGGCCCAGGAATGATGGTGGCGGGAGCCTTCATCGGCACCGGCACCATCACCACGGCGATCGTCGCCGGCACCGAGTTCGGCTACCAGCTCCTGTGGGCCTCGGTCACCTTCGCCGTCGTGCTGGTCATCGTCCTGCAGGAGATGGTCGCCCGACTCACGCTCGCCACCGGGCAGACGCTCGCCCGGCTCGTCCGCACCAGGGTTGGCCTCTGGATGAGCGTCATCGCGGTGCTCGCGATCCTCGGCGGCAACATCGTCTACAGCGTCGGCAACGTCAACGGCGTCTCCCTGGCCATGGAGGGCATGCCGGGCGGGCTCCCCTCCGCCTTCTGGGTCGTCGTCGTCACCCTGCTGTACTGGGGCCTGCTGATGATCGGCAAGTTCAAGGTGCTGGAGAAGACGGTCACGGTGCTGGTGGTCGTGATGGGGCTCGTCTTCGTCGTCGACATGATCGTCTCCCAGCCCGACTACGGCGCCGTGGCGCAGGGCCTGGTCGTCCCGCAGTTCTCCGGCAGCCAGATCCTGCTGGTCACCGGCCTCATCGGGACCACCGTGGTGCCGTACAACCTCTACCTCCACTCCTCGGCGGTCCTCGAGCGCGGCTGGCACAAGAACCCCAAGGGCTTCCTCAGCATGGCCCGCATGGACACGATCGTCCCCGTCTTCCTCGGCGGTATCGTCACCATGTCCGTCGGCGTCGTCGCGGCATCGGTGCTCCACCCGCAGTTCCTCGAGGGACTCGTGACGATCGACAACGCCGCCGACATGTCCGCCTCGCTGGAGCCGATCCTCGGCCCGATGGCGTACTTCTTCTTCAACGTGGGGCTCTTCGCGGCCGCGGTGTCCTCGATGCCCATGGCCGCGCTCTCCGCCGCCTACGTGACCACCGAGTCCATGGGACTCTCCTCCGACCTGAGGGCGCCCACCTTCCGCGGCATCCTCACGGCCGTCGCCTGGCTGCCGGTGGTGATCTTCGTGGTGATGAACTCCTCGCCGGTGGCGACCATCATCGCGGCGCAGTCGATCAACGGGATGCTGCTCCCGGTCACCGCGATCCTCGTCCTGATCTTCGTCAACCGGCGCAGCCTCATGGGCGACCTGAGGAACAAGGCCCTGCTCAACATCGTGTCGTTCGTGGCGGTCGCCTTCGTCGCCGTGCTCGGGGTGCTCAACATCCTGCAGGCGCTGAAGGTCGTCTGACGGGAGGTGCGCCGGGGCTCCGGTCCGATCCGGGCTGAGCCGAGCCGGGCCGTGCGCCGAGCCGGGCCGTGCGCCGGTGCTCGCCGCCGACCCGCCTACCCTCGAAGGACCGCCACGTCCCAGGGAGGCCCCCATGATCTTCAGCTTTGCGACCGCCGACCGCGTGACCTTCGGCGCCGGCGCCGCCGACGACCTCTCCACGATCGCCGCCGGCTTCGGCCCGCGCGTCCTCCTCGTGCTCGGCTCCTCACGCAGCGCGGACGAGGCGCCCGTCGCCGGCGTGGGCGAGGAGCGCGTGGTCGTCCGGGTCGCCGGCGAGCCGACGGTCCAGGGCGTCGCCGACGCCGTCGCAGCCGCGCGCGAGCTGGGCCCGGACGTCATCGTCGGCGTCGGCGGGGGATCGGTCATCGACACGGCCAAGTCGGTCGGCATCCTCCTGCGCAACGGCGGCGAGCCGCTGGACTACCTCGAGGTGGTCGGCGACGGGAAGCCGCTCGCACCCGACTCGGTGCCCGTGATCGCGGTGCCCACCACGGCCGGGACCGGCGCCGAGGTCACCGCGAACGCGCCGCTGCTCTCCCCGGAGCACGGGCTCAAGGCCAGCCTGCGCAGCCCGGCGATGATCCCGGCCCACGCCGTCGTCGACCCGCTGCTCACGGTGAGCAGCCCGCCGGCGGTGACGGCGTCGTCGGGCCTGGACGCGCTCACGCAGTGCCTCGAGCCCTACACGTCCTGGGCCGCGAACCCCGTGACGGACCTGTTCGCGGCCGAGGGGCTGCGCCGGGCGTCGACCGGGCTGCGGGCCGCCTACGCCGACGGGTCCGACGTCGAGGCCCGCACCGACATGGCCCTGGTGAGCCTCCTCGGCGGCATGGCGCTCGCGAACGCCAAGCTCGGCGCCGCGCACGGGCTCGCCGCGCCGCTGGGCGGGATGATCGAGGCCGCGCACGGCGAGATCTGCGCCGCCGTGCTCGCGGCCGCCACGGAGGTCAACGTCCGGGCACTCACCGAGCGCGAGCCCGGCAGCGTCGCGCTGACCCGCTACACCGAGGCGTCGCGCCTGCTCACCGGGGACGGCGCGGCGACCGTCGACGACGGCGTCGCCTGGATCCGCGAGACCGCCCGCCCTCTCGAGGTGCGCACCCTGGGCGAGATCGGGCTGACGCCCGACCGGGTGGCGGAGGCCGCGGCGAAGGGCCGCCGCGCCAGCAGCATGAAGGGCAACCCCGTCGAGCTCATCGAGGCGGAGGTCGTCGAGATCGTCGAGCGGTCGATGTGACGGTCGCCGGCTGCCTCACACCGTCCAGCGCCGGGCCGCCTCCCACATCATCGTCAGGACGCGCTCCTCGGTCAGGGCGAGGATGTCGAGCGGCTCGCCGGTGAAGTGGTGCAGCTCGGAGCGGACGTCGCCTCCGGCGAGCACGGCGAGCCAGGTGGTGCCCGGCTCCTGGCCCTCCTGGCTCGAGGGGCCGCCGGCCCCCGTGGCGGCGACCGCCACGTCGGCGTCCATCAGCCGGCTCACCGTACGCACCATCGTCTCCACGGCCTCGCGCGAGATGACGGGGCCGGGCGGGACCTCGAGGAGCCGGTGCTTGACCTCGGACGAGTAGGAGACCACGCCGCCCGCGAACCACTCGCCGGATCTGGGCGCGGCCGCCAGTTGGGTGGCGATCTTGCCTCCGGTGAGTGACTCGGCGACGGCGGCCGTGAGGTGGTGCTCGAGCAGGACGCCGGAGAGCCGCTCGGCGATCCGGGCGGCCCGCTCCTCGTGCTCCTGCGAACTGGTCGACGTCACGGTCCTCCATCTGCCCGGCCCGCTCAGCCCCGTACGAGCCGAGCCCGTGCCACGCGCGCAGGCTCGATCGTAGGCGGCGCTCCGCACGAGCGCCCGCTGTCGACTCAGCCCCGAACGAGCCGAGCGTCGATCTCGGCCGACGCCGGCGACGTCGCCGGTCCACGCCGCGTGACAGCGATGCCGGCGGCCACGTTCGCCCGCGCCACCACGTCCAGCAGCGGTAGCCCCGCCGCGAGGCCGGCGCACAGCACGCCCGTGTGGGCGTCGCCGGCGCCGTTGGTGTCGACGGCCTCCACCTCGATGCCCGGGACGTGTGCCGGCGCCTCACCTGGCCGGGCGACCCAGCAGCCGCCGGCCCCCACGCGCACGAGCACCGTCGTCCCCAGGTGGCCGGCCAGCCGGCCGACGATCTCCCGAGGGCCAGGTGCGCCGTCGTCGGGCCTCGTGCCGAGGACTCGCGAGGCGAGGATGCCGGCCTCGCGCTCGTTGACGGTCCACACGGTGGCGGCGCCGGTCGCGGTGCGCAGGGCGTCGTCGGGGATCTCGCCGACGACGGGGGACGCGTCCACGACGATCTCCGCGGCCCCGGCCAGCCGTGGCAGCGCGCGGGCGAGCATCGCCGCGTTGCCCGGATGGAGGAGCGTGTAGCCGCTGACGTAGACGACGTCGTCGGCTCCGACCGGCGCCGTCGCGCCCCTGTCGACCTCGTTGCCCCCGGCCGCGAGCACGTCGAGCGCGTCGACCGGCACCTCGCCCTCGGCCCCGAGGGTGGAGACGAAGGTGCGCTCGGCGTCGTCGTCGACGATCGCCACGCAGAACCCGGAGTCGAGCGTCGGGTGCGGGTCCAACAGCACTCCGACGCCCTCGCTGGCGAGCGCCGCCCGCACGCGATCCCCGAACGGGCCGGTGCCGTGCCCGCCGGCGTAGAGCACGTCGGCGCCCTCGCGGCGGGCGGCGGCCATGACGTTGAAGCCGCCGCCCACCTCCATCGCGTGCTCGCGCGCGAACACGTCCTCGCCCGGTCGCGGGACAGCGGCCACCTGCATGACGACGTCGACGATCGCCTGCCCGGTGTGGACGACGCGCGCCGTCATCGCGTGGCCACGGACGGGTCGCGGCGGCCGGCGCGCGCCCCGCCGAGCGCGGCGTAGAGGCCGGCGGAGATGACGAACGTGGCGACCCACGCGAGACCGTTCGACCCGATCCACGTCTCGGCGAGTGCGCCGGTGAACCAGACCTCGTCGGAGCTGACGCGCGCGGTGCTGAACAGGAAGCCGACGACGATCGCCACCGCCCACGCGAGCGTGGAGCGCCACTCGAACCCGCCGCGGTACCAGTAGCCCGAGGACCGTTTGAGGTCCATGAGGGAGTCCGGGTGGTAGGTGCGGCGGCCGATCATGTCGACGACGAACACGCCCACCCACGCCGTGATCGGCACGGCCAGCAGCGAGATGAACGTGATGAACGGGCCGTAGAAGCTCTCCGAGACGAGCATGAAGTAGATGGCGCCGATGGTGGTGACGACGACGTCGAGGATGACGGCGTTGACGCGCTTGATGCGGATGCCGAGCGTGAGCGTGGTGAGGCCGGCCGAGTAGACGGACAGGTGGTTGGACAGCAGGAGCCCGCCGAACGCGGTGACGAGGTAGGGGATCGCCACCCAGGCGGGTAGGACCGAGCGGACCGCGGCCACCGGGTCTCCGGCGCTCGCAAGCCCGGAGTCGCCGGCGCCGAGGATCGCGCCGAGGCCGATGATGATGACCAGCGGGATGCCGGCGCCCGCCGACGCCGAGGCGATGAGTGCGCCGGCCTTCACGCGCGGCGACTGGTAGCGGGCCATGTCTGCGCCGGCGTTCGCCCAGCCGATGCCGGTGCCGGCCGCGATCGTGCCGACACCGATGATCACGGCCGAGGCCGGGCCCGCCGGGGCGGACAGGACGAGGTCCCAGTCCACGGTGGTCACGAGGTAGGCGGCGACGAAGATGTTGAGCGCCCCGAAGATCCACGTGGCCCACTTCTGGACGACGACGAGGAACGCGTGGCCCATGCCGGACACGGCCACGGTGCAGACGACGAAGATCGCGATGCACACGAGCGCGAGGACCGGCGTCTCCTTGGCGTTCGGGTTCGTGCCGAGGACCAGCGTGGACAGCGAGAGCAGCGCGAACGCGCCGGTGGTGGTGTTGACGGTCTCCCAGCCGAGCCGGGAGGCGAGCGAGACCAGCGTGGGGCCGATGTTCCCCCGCACGCCGAAGATCGCGCGGGACAGGGTGAGGCTCGGGGCACCGCCGCGGCGGCCCGCGACCGAGATGACGCCGACGATCGCGAAGGAGCCGAACGCGCCGAGCGCCGCGGCGAGCAGCGCCTGCCAGACGTTCATCCCCAGCGCCACGAGCGTGACGCCGAGCGGGATGCCGAGGATGGACAGGTTCGCGGCGAACCACACCCAGAACAGCTCGAGCGGGTTGCCCTTCTGCTCTTCGACGGGCACCGGCTCGATGCCGCGCTGCTCGTACTTCGACAGGATCACGTCCTGGGCCTGCTCGGCCGCGGTCGGTGAGGCGTCGTGGTTCGGGGACATCATGCACCCTTCGTTGGATGGTCCGGGGAAGGACGGGTGGGCGCCGGTACGCGCCGGCGGATCGTCGGTTCCGGGTTGTTCGGGTAGTTCGGAGTCGTTCGGGTTGGTCGGGCGGTGCCCGGTGCGTCAGGCGGGGTCCGGTGCAGCGGGGGCGTGCGACCGGCGCAGTGCGAGCAGCTCGTCCGTGACGCCGGCGAGGTCGAGGTCGGAGACGGACGAGACGGTGGCGACGTCGTCGGCGGGGAAGCCGGCGGGCCCGCGGGTGGCGCCGAGGATCGCGCCGGCCATCGCCGCCACCGTGTCCGTGTCCCCGCCGATCGACGCCGCGAGGCACAGGCCGCCATACGGGTCGTCGCGGAAGCGGCTGGCGATCACCAGCGCGCTGACCACCGACTCCTGGGACTGCACCGACGTGCCGACGACGCCCGTGAGGAAATCGGCCAGCTCGGGCTTGCCCAGGGTGCGGGCGGCGTCGAGGGCCCAGGCGGCGCGGTCGGGGATCGAGGCGCCCGCGACCCAGTGGCCCATCGATTCCGCCCGGCGCGCCAGCTCGACGCCGTAGGCCAGCGCCTCGTCGATCCCGGCGTCGTCGATCGCGGCCGAGACCGCGCCCGCGACGGCCGCCGCGCCCGAGAGCCCGAGGCCCGTGTTGTGCGTGACGAAGCTGAGGTCGTGGACGGCGCCGAGCAGGGCGCCCGCGTCGGCGGACGGCACCGCGACGGCGACCGGCGTCACCCGCATCGCGGCGCCGTTCGTCGTCCCGCCGGAGCCGGCCTCGGCAGGGTCGCCGCCGTCGGCGATCGCGCGGATCGCCGCGGACGTCGAGGGGCCGAGGAGGTCGAGGGAACCCTTCGCGCGCATCTGGGCCTCCCAGGCCATGAGCGCGTCCGCGAACGTCTGGGGCTCGACCCGGCCGCGGCCGTCGACCAGCAGGCGGGCGACGAGCAGGGCCTGCTCCGTGTCGTCCGTGACCGAGCCGGCCGGCATGCCCGGGGCTATCGGCTGGTCCGCCGGCGCGTCGATGAGCCCGGTGATCGGCCCCAGCTCGCGGGCGATCCGCTCGCGGGACATCGACTGCGTGGGCATGCCGAGGGCGTCACCGAGTGCGAGGCCGGTGAGGGCGCCGAGGGCGCGGGACTGCTGGGAGGTCATGCGGGGGTGTCTCCGAACGTGAGGTGGAGGCTGAAGTGGGCAGGGTCGAGGAAGGACTCGACGAGCTCGACGACGTCGCCGTCCGCCGAGAAGGAGAGCCGGGTCGTGCGCAGGACGACGGTGCCGGGCTCGTGCGCGAGGTGCGCCGCCACGTCGTCGGACGTGGGGACGACCCGCGCATCCTGCGTGCCGTGGTGGGCGACGAGGCCCGCGTGGCGGAGCGTGGCCGTGAGCGAGCCGTCGACGAGGCCGCTCGTGGGGAGGTCGCGCAGCGGGCCCGTCGCAGGGACGACCGCGCGCTCGTAGGAGATCGGGCGGCCGTCGAGGAGGCGGCGGCGGGCGAGGACGACGACGTCGCGGCCGGCGAGCTCGGGCGGCACGGCGTGTGCCGGGGCGGCTGTCGGGTGCGCGGGGCCGGGTGGGGGCGTGGCGCTGGCCGCGGGGACGAGCGTGATGCCGAGGATCTCGGTGGTGACGGCGGCGCCCGCGTCGGTCAGGGCGCGCGCCCAACCGACGTCCGGATCCAGCGGGCTGCCGTCGAAGGTGACGAACGAGCCGAGCCCCGCGCGGGTGGCGATGAGGTCGCGGCGCTGCAGCTCGGCCAGGGCGCCGCGGACGGTGCCGCGGGAGACGCCGAACTCCGCGGCGATTCCTGACTCGCTGTCGAGGCGCTCGCCGGTGCGCAGTGCGCCGGCGTTGATGCGCGCGGACAGGGCGGCGACGATGCGCTCGCGCTGCGTCATCGCAGCCGGTGGACCGGACATGCTGCACATGTTCATACCTGTTCACTTCGCCTGTCAAGGCCGTGCCGCGACCGAACGCTCACCGCCCCTTGCGCGGTTCCGCCGCCAGCAGCCACGCCAGGTACGCCCCGCCGAGCACCACCGTCACGGTGCCCACGGGTACCGGCTGCGCGAGCGTGTGCTGCGCCAGCAGATCCGCCCCGAGCAGCACGAACGCCCCGGTCAGCGCCGAGTGCACGAGCGGGATCCCCGGGCTGCGCGCGAGCCGCCGCGCGATCTGCGGCGCGGACAGGGCGACGAACGCGATCGGCCCCGTCGTCGCGGTCACCAGCGCGGTGAGCAGCACGCCGACGCCGAGGACGAGCAGCCGCGTCCGCTCGACGTGCACGCCGTGGGAGGCGGCCACGTCGTCGCCGAGCTCGAGCTGCCGCATCGGCCGAATCGACAGCAGGAGCAGCGGCAGCGCGGCGAGCACGACGGCGACGGCCGGCACCACGTCCGACCAGCTCGCCAGGCTCAGCGACCCCGACCCCCAGATCGCCGCCGTCATCGCCGTCTCCGTCTCGGCGCGCAGGAGGATCCACGAGTTGACCGCGTGCAGCGCCGCCGTCACCGCGATCCCGACGACGATGAGCCGGAAGCCCTGCACCCCGCCCCGCCACGCGAGCAGGTAGACGAGCACGCCGGTGCCGAGCCCGCCGAGCAGCGCCCCGCCGGTGGCCCCGACGAGTCCGCCGCCCAGCACGATCGTCGCCACGAGCACGCCCGTGTACGCGCCGGTCGAGAACCCGATGATGTCCGGCGAGCCCAGCGGGTTGCGCGTGAGCGTCTGGAACAGCGCGCCGGCCACGGCCAGAGCGGCCCCGAACACCAGCGCCGCCGACACCCGCGGCAGCCGCCACTCGAGCACCACAGTCGACGCGAACCCTTCCTGCCCCGTTGCCGCGCGCAGCACCTCGAGCGGCGTCAGCGGGTAGTCGCCGAAACCGAGCGCCAGCACGGTGAGCGCGAGCAGGACCGCCGCGAGCACAAGACCCACGACCATCGGACGACGACGACGCCGCCTCCGCGCTCCCGCCAGACCCTGACCGGCGGTCTGCGGGTGCTGCGTCGCGGTCCCGGGCTCCTGGGCGGTCACAGGGTCAGCGCCTTTCGTCGTCGGGCGAGTGCCACGAGAACGGGTGCGCCGATGAGCGCGCTGACCAGACCCACGGGCATCTCGGCCGGCCACACGACGAGGCGGGCGAGGATGTCCGCGCCGATCATGAGGACCGGCCCGAGCACGAGGGACAGCGCGAGCACCCACCGCTGGTCGGCCCCGGCGAACCGCCGCGCGGCGTGCGGGACCATGAGGCCGATGAAGGCGATGGGGCCGGCGATGGCCGTCGCGCTGCCCGCGAGCACCGTGATGGCGACGACGCTCAGCACCCGCGTCCGCACGAGCGAGACGCCGAGGGAGGTGGCGACGTCGTCGCCCATCGCCACCCCGTTGAGCGCCTTGCCGAGCAGGAGCGCGAGCACGAGGCCGGGGATCAGCAGCGGCGCCACGGCCCCGACGACGTCGAGCCCCCGACCGGACAGGATCCCCGCCTCCCAGACCTGCAGGGCGTTGAAGGTGCGCGGGTCGGACAGGCGCAGCGCGCCGAGGATCCCGGACAGGACCGCGCTCAGCGCCACGCCGGCGAGGACGATGCGCACCGGGTCGACCCGCCCGCCGCCCGTGCGGCTGATGAGCGTGACCGCGACGGTGGCGAGGAAGGCCCCCGCGAGCGCGAACCACACGTAGGCGCTCGGCGCGGACACGCCGAGGAGCGAGATCGCCATCGCGACGGCGAAGCTCGACCCCGCCGACACCCCCAGCAGCCCCGGCTCGGCCAGCGGGTTGCGGGTGAGCGCCTGCATGAGCGCGCCGGCGACGGCAAGAGCGGCCCCGACGGCGGCGGCCGCGAGCGTGCGCGGGAGCCGCAGGCCGGTGACGGCGTGCTGCTCGGCCGGCGGGACGTCTCCGCCGGTGAGGGAGTCGAGCACGGTGGGCAAGGGTATGTGGCTGCTGCCCACGACGATGCTCAGCACCCCGAGAACGACCAACGCCCCGACGCCGATCAGCAGCGCCGCGATGCGCGCCCGCGTGGCTGAGCCGCGGGATCCCGCGCGGCCGACGGCCGGCCCGCCGGAGTCCGCGCGGCCGGCGTCCCGCCCGCCGGATCCGGCGCGGCCGGCGGCACGCCCGCCGGAGCCCGCGCGGCCGCCGGCGGGCGGGGGAGTGGTGGGTGCGGCGTCGTCGTCGGGCACGGGTGTGGTGGTTCGTTCGGCGACCGGACTGCCGGCGGGCGCGCCTGAGCTCGCGCCGTGCCTGCCGCTCTCGGCGGGGTCGGCGCTGCCGGCAGGTGGCGGTGGTCTCATCGTCGTCGTGCCTGTTCCTTGATCTATTAGGTGAGGCTTACCTTAGGGGCTCGGTGGGCCGCCCCGGTCCGCACCCCCGGTTCGACCAAGGAGTATCGATGACCATCGACCGCCCCGCGCGCACCCGACGCCTGACGATCGGCGCCGGCCTCGCGCTCGCCGTGTCCCTCACCCTTGCGTCCTGCGGCGGTGGTTCCGACGAGGAGTCGGGTGACTCTGGCGACTCTGGCGAGTCCGGCTCCGGCGCCGGCGCGGGCGACTCGGGCGAGGCGTTCCCGGCCACCGTCGAGACCGAGTTCGGCGAGGTGACGATCGAGGAGCGCCCCGAGCGCGTCGTGGCGCTGGGCTGGGGCGACGCCGAGGTCGCGCTCCAGCTCGGCGTGCAGCCCGTGGGGGCGTCGGACTGGATCGGTTTCGACGACCCGACCGGCGTGGGGCCGTGGATGGAGGGCGCCTACGACGAGGCCCCCGAGATGTTCGGCACGCTCGAGCTGTCGTACGAGGCGATCGGCGCGCTCGAGCCGGACCTCATCCTCGATGTCCACTCGAGCGGTGACCAGGAGCGCTACGACCGACTCAGCGACATCGCACCCGTGGTCGGCGTGGCCCCCGGCGGCGGGGACTACCTGACGACCGGGACCGAGCAGCTCGAGATGATCGCCGCAGCGTTGGGGGAGAGCGACCAGGTCGAGGAGATCCTCGCCGAGCAGGAGGAGGCGTTCGCCGAGGTCGCGGCGGCGCACCCCGGCTGGGAGGGGCAGACGGTGACCGTCGGGTCGCGCACCTCCGAGGGCTGGGGCGCGTACACCGCCGCGGGCAGCCGCGTGTCGTTCATGACCGAGCTCGGGTTCGTGCCCAACCCCGAGATCGAGGAGCTCTCCGAGGACGGCAGCTGGAGCGTCTCCCTGTCCGACGAGCAGCTGCCGGTGTTCGACGCCGACCTCGTCATGGCCACCCCCATCTGGATCGAGCCCACCGAGATCTCCGAGGACGCCGGCTGGCTCGCGATCCCCGCGGTCGAGGACGGCCGCTCGATCCTCATCGACAACGAGGTCTCCGACGCTTTCGCTCTGGCCACGCCCGAGGCCAGGCTGTACGCGCTCGAGCAGCTCGAGCCGCTCATCGAGGAGGCCCTCGGCGAGTGAGGGGAGTTCTCGTTGTTCGCCGACCCATGTACTTGCGCGCCGAGCCAGGTGCTTGCGCGCCGACCCATGTACTTGTGCGCCGAGCCATGTACTTGCGCGCCGAGCCATGTACTTGTGCGCCGAGCCAGGTAACGGCGGGGGTGGGGTCGGCGCACAACGACTGGGGTCGACGAGAGCATCGCGGCTCGGCACGCGACCGCTCCGAGACCTGACCCCCACCCCTGGCGAGTGAGGGGTTTTCGGTCGGGTGAGCGAGCGGAATCCCGCCCGGCGAGTGCGCGACGATGAACCGACCCGCCCCCGAACGAAGGACGACCATGCCCCGCGACGCGCACTCCAGCTCGATGATCACGGACCCGCAGGTCCTGGCGGTGCTCGACGAGCTCTACGAGCGTGAGCGCCACATCGAGTGGGCCGAGTACGCCTGGCACGCGGACCCCCACCGGCACGCGGAGACCGGGTTCTCGCTCAGCCCCGAGCAGGGCGACCAGCTCTACCTGCTGGCGCGGTACGGGCGGGCTCGGAACGTCGTCGAGTTCGCGACGTCGCTCGGCTTCGCCACGATCTACCTCGCGGCCGCCGTACGTGACGCCGGAGGCGGGATCGTCCGCACCGCCGAGCTCGTGCCGGAGAAGGCGGAGCGGGCGCGGGCGAACGTCGAGCGGGCGGGGCTGGGGGAGTACGTCGAGGTCCTCGTCGGGGATGCGCGCGAGACGCTGACGTCCGTGCCCGACGGCGTCGACCTCGCCCTCATCGACGGCTGGGCGCCGGACGTGTCCCTCGAGGTCCTGCGCGTGATTGAGCCGAAGCTGCGCAGCGGCGCGCTGGTGTACAACGAGAACCTCGACGCCTCCTTCCTCGACCACGTCCGCGGCGACGGGAACGGCTACCGGAGCGTGACCCTGCTCAGCGGCTCGGAGTACAAGCCGAAGGGCGAGCTGGCGCTCAGGATGTGAAGGAGTCGGGCGACGTCGCCGGCCGGTGACAGCTCGCGACCGTCCGGCGATCGCCGCCCGCCTGTGACCCCTACCACGGCGAGCGACTCCTCGATAGCATCGGCGTCGTCGGGGCCGTACGGGGGTGTGCGCGGGAGCCATCGCCCGGATCAGGGCCGCGGCATCCACCCGGCGATCCGCGCGAGCAGGCACCACACCTGGTCAACGACGAGCCAGTGGTGCGCGTGTCGCCACCTGTCAAGGAGGCACATCATGACCGACTCGACCGACTTCACCCGCTCCGGGGTCTCCCGGTTCAAGGACCGCGACCTGGGCGTCCAGCGGTTCCGCTGCGAGGTGGGCGTCCCGCTCGCCGAGCAGAAGCATCTCGGCCACAACCGCTGGCACCCGGACATCCCGCCCCTGGTCGAGGTGGGCATCGGCGACGAGCTCATCCTCGAGTCCGGCGGCTACGACGACTACCAGCTCAAGGACGTCGACGACGACGCCGACATCCACTCCTTCGACCTCACCCGCACGCACCCGCTGACCGGCCCGGTCAAGGTCGACGGCGTCAAGGCGGGTGATCTTCTCGTCGTCGACATCCTCGACGTGCTCCCGCTGTCCGGGATCGGCTACTCGAACATCCTGCCCGGCATGGGTGGGCCGCTCGCGTCGCAGTTTCCGCAGGGCTTCAAGACGATCTGGGACCTGCACGGGACGTACGCCACGAGCCGGCAGATCCCGGGCGTGGAGATCCCGGCGATCAGCCACCCGGGGATCATGGGCGTGGCGCCCTCGCACGAGCTGCTGCGGATCTGGAACGAGCGCGAGGACCCCCTGATCGCCGACGGCCTGGCCGGTCCGCGTGCGGACGCCGTCGCGACGTCCGTCCTCCGCGACCTCGAGGGCGACGAGTGGCGGCGCGTGGCCCAGGACGCCGCCCGCACGATCCCGCCGCGCGAGAACGGCGGCAACATGGACATCAAGAACCTCTCGCGGGGCTCGCGCGTCTACTACCCGGTGTTCGTCGACGGCGCTCTGTTCTCCTCGGGCGACTTCCACTTCGCCGAGGGCGACGGCGAGGTCACCTGGAACGCCATCGAGATGGACGGGGCCGGCTGGTACCGGTTCGGCGTCATCAAGGATGGGATGGCGCGCTACGGCGTGAGCACGCCGATGTTCCGGCCCTCGCCGTTCGATCCGCAGATGGGGACGAGGTACCTCTCCTTCACCGGGCTGTCCGCGAGCGGCTCCGAGCAGAAGTACCTCGACACGACGATGGCCGCCGTCCAGGCCCTCGAGCAGGCGATCGAGTACCTGGGGAAGTTCGGCTACACGCCCGAGCAGGCGTACACGATCATCTCGGTGGCGCCCTGCGAGATGCACGTGGGCGGGATCGTCGACATCCCGAACGCGGCGGTCGTGCTCAAGGTGCCGGTCGACATCTTCGACAAGGACATCCTCCCGCAGCCGGAGTAAGGCCCGGTCCCGCGGGGGTGGGTGCGGCTCGCGAACGGAGCACGACGTCGAACCCCTCACCCCCGCTGCGGGACCGACGTCTCTTCGCCGACCTCACACTCGGTCTGACGGCACCACGCCCCCTCGCCGACCTCACGCTCGGTCCGACGGCACCACGCTCCCTCGCCGACCTCACGCTCGGTCCGACGGCACCACGCTCCCTCGCCGACCTCACGCTCGGTCCGACGGCACCACGCTCCCTCGCCGACCTCACGCTCTGTCGCCGAGACGGCCGACGGCGTCTGTGAGGTCGGCGAGGGGGGCGGGTGGCCACTGCTGACGTCGCTCTCTCGTGCACCGCGCCATGTACTTGTCCGCCGAGCCAGGTACCTGCGTGCCGAGCCGTGTACTTGTCCGCCGAACCAGGTAACGGTGGGGGTGGGGTCGGCGTACAACGACTGGGGTCGACGAGAGCATCGCGGCTCGGCACGCGACCGCTGGTGTCGGCGCGGGTCCGTAAGCTGCCTTCCGGCTCTCGGGGGGCGGTGACGGGGCACCTGCACGGTCACCACACCACATCGAGTCGGTCCGACCACTCGTGTGTCACGGCGACCGCGAGCGGGCGTGGATGAATGGCGCCGTCGCGCCTGGTCCGTCACTGCGAGGCGCCCCACCGGCCTGGTGCAGGGAGGGGCCCGTCAGGCCGACCGGCCGGTGCGTCGCCGCGTCCGGGGCATGAGGTCGGTGACCGGCGAGAGACTGAGCCGGACACCGTCGGGCACCTTTGCGACGATCCGCTCGACCGTGAGGGCAGGGTTGCCGGCCTCGGAAGCGCTGAGGTGCAGCACCGTGTGGCCCGCACGCTCGAGTGCCTGGTCCCGACGTCGTTCCTTCATCAGGGCGTCCGAGGTGACGGTGGGGTCGGTGCCGAACTTCGAGTGCCCGTCGAACTCGACGATGAGCCATCGCGGCCTCCCGTCCGGCGTCGTGCCGATGGGGATGGCAAGGTCGACCCACCACCGGTGCCCGTCGGCCGCGATCGGGCACTGCTGTACCGCGTCGCGCACGCCCCAGACGAGAACGATCCACCTGACACGCGACTCCCACGCCGACTCCGACCAAGGCGACGCCAGCTCGACCAGTCGGATGGCGCGCCGGACGCCCCGTGCGCCCCGGAACTCGGTGCGCAGCCGGCTGATCAGCAGGGCTCGCAGCTCGCCCGCCTCCCGATCGACCCGTTCGCGCTCCGTCCGACTCGCTCGGCACATCCTGGCGAACACGTGATCCAGCGTGACGATCGCCTGCTCTGGATCACGAAGGCGTGCGAAGTCCATCGCTGTCCGCTCGAGCGTGGTGACAGGCTGGCCGCCGATCATCACGATGTCGTGGTCAGCCACGGTGAACTCGTGTCGGAGCACGTCACGGGCACTCCCGGGCCCCGCGGGACTCGGGGCCGCGAGGTGCACCGTGGTCGGCACCGTCCATGTGTAGAGGTCGTGGACCGCAGCAGCCGATTCCAGTACCAAGGGCCGAGGAGTCGACGTCCGTGCCTGGGCCGCGGTGCATCGTGCGCGGTAGAGGGCCCGTGTGCGTGCACCTCCGTTGAGCCCCTTCGGCACCACAGCGACGGCACCGCGGCGGACCGTGACCAGCTCAGTTCCTTCGTTCGACCGCGACCTGGCCAAGGGGTCGTGAAGGCCGCGGACGTCGCCCAGGAGGACCCGCAACGTCGGTGTTCCCGTGGGCAGCGCCGAGTTCATCATGGCCCGACCCTGAGTCACGACGTCCGGTACGACTGAGGAGGACATCGCGACCTGTGGATGGACGTGTAACCGCAGTGCCTGTGGTGATCCCGTGGCGTCCCGGATGGTGCTCACGCCCGGAAGCTGGGCAGGCATGGACGGAGGCGCGTGCTGCTCGCACACTCGAGCGTGCGACGCGACCTGTGGGGGCCCGGCGATCGTCGAACCACCACCTTGTCGCCGACCCATGTACTCGTCCGCCGACCCGTGTACCTGTCCGCCGAACCAGGTGACGGCGTGGGTGGGGTCGGCGCACAACCTCTAGGTTCGGCGGCAACCCTCGGGGTCGGCGCACAACATCTAGCTTCGGCGACAACCCTCGGGGTCGGCGCACAACCTCTAGGTTCGGCGGCAACCCTCGGGGTAGGCACCCAACATCTAGCTTCGGCGACAATCATCGGGGTCGGCGCACAACCTGTGGCCTCGGCGCAGAGGGGGCGCGGGTGCCGAGAAGGGGAGCGGAGGTATCGGGAGAACCCCGGCGCGCGTCCACCGCACCACGCGCAGAGCGGTAGCGTGCTGGGTGGCACGCGTCCGACGTCGGGCACGTGCGTGATCGTTCATCGCCCAGGAGGTCGGACCATGGTCCAGCGGCAGTTCCCCCGCCCCAGCGAGATCTTCGAGCTGGTGCAGCTCCGGCGGCCGAGCCTCGACCTCAAGAAGCGGCGGCTCGCCTCGGCTCTGACGATCGAGGACCTGCGCCGCATCGCCAAGCGCCGCACGCCCGCCGCCGCCTTCGACTACACCGACGGCGCCGCGGAGGCCGAGCTGTCGCTCGCGCGGGCCAGGCAGGCTTTCCGGGACGTCGAGCTGCACCCGTCGATCCTCCATGACGTCTCGACCGTCGACACGAGCACGACGATCTTCGGCGGACCGTCCGCCATGCCGTTCGGCATCGCGCCCACCGGCTTCACCCGCCTCATGCAGACCGAGGGCGAGAGCGCGGGCGCGGGGGCGGCCGGCGCGGCGGGCATCCCGTTCGCCCTGTCCACCCTCGGCACCACGTCGATCGAGGATGTCCGCGCCGCCAACCCCACGGGCCGCAACTGGTTCCAGCTCTACGTCATGCGGCAGCGCGAGACGTCGTACAACCTGGTCGAGCGCGCGGCTGCGGCCGGTTTCGACACGCTGCTCTTCACCGTCGACACCCCGATCGCCGGCGCCCGCCTGCGCGACGCCCGCAACGGCTTCTCCATCCCACCGAGCCTCACGCTCCGCACCATCGCCGACGCGATCCCGCGGCCCTGGTGGTGGTACGACTTCCTCACGACGCCGAAGCTCGAGTTCGCCTCCCTGTCCTCCACGGGCGGCACCGTGGGCGAGCTGCTCGACTCCGCGATGGACCCCACGATCGACGACGACGACCTCGCGACCATCCGCTCGATGTGGCCGGGGAAGCTGGTGGTCAAGGGCGTTCAGACCGTCGACGACGCCAGGCGGCTCGTCGACCTGGGCGTCGACGGGATCGTGCTGTCCAACCACGGCGGTCGTCAGCTCGACCGTGCACCGGTTCCGTTCCACCTCCTGCCCGAGGTCGTGCGCGAGGTCGGCCACCACACGGAGATCGCGCTCGACACCGGGATCATGAACGGCGCCGACATCGTGGCGGCGCTCGCGCTCGGTGCGCGGTTCACGATGGTCGGGCGCGCCTACCTCTACGGGCTCATGGCCGGTGGGCGCGACGGCGTCGATCGCGCGATCCAGATCCTCTCCGAGCAGGTCGTCCGCACGATGAAGCTGCTGCAGGTCGCATCCGTCGAGGAGCTCGAGCCGCGGCACGTCACGCAACTGCAGCGACTCGTGCCGCGGGCGGCGCCGGGTGGTGTGGCGGGCGAGGTGCCGGCGAGGTCGGCGTCGTCGGTCTGAGCGGCACGTAGCGAGGAGCACGACGCACGCTGACCGCGCTCCCGACGCGATTTCGTCGAGATTGCGGTTTGTCGTCCTCGAGAGTGCGGCTCAGCCCCGCACATAAGCGCGTTCTTCCGCCTGCGCTCGCACCCACCCTCAGGCCCACCACTCCCCTCGGATAGTGTCGAAACGCAACGACGCAACCGCCTGGGGAGGCCCCGATGGAGAAGTACTTCGCCGGCATCGACGCCGGGACGACCGGCACGACGGTCATGATCTTCGACCGCGACGGCAACGTCATGAGCAGCGGCTACGCCGAGTACCGGACGAAGCACCCGCACCCCGGGTGGGTCGACCAGGACATGCACGAGCTGTGGGAGGGCGTCTGCCTCGCCTCGAAGCAGGCCACCAGCCGGTTCCGCGGTGATCTGACGAGCATCGTCTCGATCGGCGTCTCCTCGCAGCGCGGCTCGTTCGTCCCGGTCGACAAGGACTGGGAGCCGCTGAGCGACGCCATCGTCTGGTCGGACGGCCGCGCCACCGCAGAGACGCAGTGGATCAACGACGAGATCGGCTCCGACGAGTACTGCCGCATCACCGGCCTCAACCCCTCGAGCTTGTGGGTCTACCCGAAGCTCAAGTGGCTCAAGGACCGCCGCCCGGAGATCTACGACCGCACGTGGAAGATCCTCAACGGCCAGGAGTGGATTCTCCACCGGCTCGGGTCGACCGAGCTCTTCGCCAACCCGTCGGCGCTCAACTACAACGGCATGTTCGACCTCACCACGCTCGACTACTCCCCGGAGCTGTTCCAGCGGGCGGGGCTCGACCTCGACCTCATGCCGCCGATGGTCCACGACCTGCGGCCCGTCGGTGCGGTCTCGGCGGCCGGCGCGCTGGCCACCGGCTTCGCCGAGGGCACGGTCCTCTCGCCGGGCGGCGGCGACCAGCAGTGCGCGGCCGTCGGCTCGGCCGTCAACAAGGCCGGCATGGCCGAGCTCTCGCTGGGCACGGCGGCGGTGATGGTCGCCCAGCTCGACGAGGCCCCCGACATGGCGGCGAACCTCGACAGCGGCGTCTCCTTCGGCGCCCACGCGATCCCGCACCGCTGGGACATGGAGGGCACCGCGCATGCCGCCGGCGTCGTGCTCCGGTGGTGGCGGGACACCTACGGCCAGCCCGAGGTGACGGCGGCCGAGGCCCTCGACCTCAGCCCGTACGACCTCATCACGCTCCAGGCCTCCCAGGCGCCGATCGGCAGCGACGGCCGGAGGCGGTGCGGTGGTCCCTCGGGTGACCACGTGGACATCGAGCATGCGGGAACGCCCTTCCTGTTCGTCGTCGAGCAGCAGCTCGGCGGCCTGCCGCCCGAGCTCGTCGATCTGTTGGTGGATCGTGGTGAGCCCCGGTCGCACGTAGGACGCGAGGTGGATGTCGTCGAAGCCGACGACGCTGATGTCGTGCGGTACCGCGAGGCCGTGTTCGTCGAGCGCGCGGATCGCCCCGATGGCGGCCAGGTCGTTGACGGCGACGATCGCGGTGAGGTCGGTGCCGCGGGCGAGGAGACGGAGCGTGCCCTGGTAGCCGGCCTCCTCCTCGAAGTCCGCCTCGACGACGAGCGTCGGGTCGACGTCGATCCCGGCGGCTGCGAGACCCTCCCGATAGCCGGCGGCGCGCTCGCTCGCCACGGCGATCTCCGGCCGTCCCCCGACGTGGGCGATCCGCCGGTGCCCGAGGTCGAAGAGATGTTGGACAGCGAGCCGGCCGCCGGACCGGTGGTCGCTGGTCACGGACGTGGCGCGGCTCGGGTCGAGCTCGCGGTCGAGGGCGACGAACCGCATGCCGTCCAGCGCCCGGACGAGCCGGTCGTCGTCGAGCTGGTCTTCGACAAGGACGACTCCGGCGACGTGGCGTGCCCGCATCTGAGCAATCGCCTCGGCTGTTCGTCCGGGGTCGGCGCCGGTCGCGGTGAGTAGCAGGACCGCGCCGTGGCGGGCCGCCACCTCCTGGACCCCCTGGGCGAGCTCGGAGAAGAACGGGTTGGTGATGTCCGGGACGACGATCCCGACCGAGGAGCTCTTCCCGCGCTTGAGCTGACGGGCCAGCTCGTTGGGGCGGTAGCCGAGCTCCTCGGCGACGGCGCGCACGCGCTCTCTGGTCGTCTCCGCGACGCGCCCGGTGCCGTTGAGCGCGCGGGACGCGGTCGTCACCGAGACGTGCGCGGCTCGAGCGACCTCCCTGATGCCCACCTGGTCCTCCTCGTCGAGGTCCGCGCCGGAGATGCTCGCCGCGCCCCTCGGCGGGGCGGCGGTCGTGGGGATGCCGGGTCTGTCCTGGCGTCACTGCCGATGCGGAAACGTTTGCGCATGATGGTGCACCTGCGTCGGGAGGAGAGCAAGCAGGTGGAGCGGATGCGCAAATATGCGCAACAGGCGGGGGAGCGTCAGGCCCAGCGACCGAGCCGCAGACTCCCGAGCCACTGCTCGGCGTCGAACTCGGTGAAGGTCCCCGCGTCCTCGAACCCGAGCCGCCTGGCCAGCCCGATCGACCGTGCGTTGTCCACCGTGCTCACCAGCAGCACCGGCTGGTCCTCGAGGTGCGCGGCGGCCTCCCGCAGGAGCAGGCCGGCCGCCTCGCGCGCGAGCCCGCGCCCCCACACCGACCGACGCAGCACGTAGGACAGCTCGAGCTCCTCGCCCTCGTCGCGCACGTGCCCGGGTCGGGTCGCGGGCCGGCGGTCGAGGACGACCATGCCGAGCAGGTCGTCCGACTCCGCGTCGGCCACGACGAACTCGCCCGACCCCTCCGTGGACCACGAGATGCTGCGGGCCGTCAACAGGTCCCGCACGCGCCCGGCGGGGACGGCCCCGCCGAGGTGGCGGCGCACGTCCGGGTCGGACCGCAGCTCGACGAGACCGTCGAGGTCCCGGTCGATCGCCTTGCGCAGCGCGACCCTCTCGCCGGCGGCGGAGCGGAACGGCAGGTCGACATCAGGCATGCCCCTGATTGTGCGTCCATGAGCGTGGCAGCACCTAGTTTTCGGAGAACCAGAACCCACATCTGAGCACCGGGTGGACAACCTGTCTGCACCGGTCATACCTTCCCGAGCACCCGCACCGACCGGAGCTGCGGGCCCAGGCCCGCACGGCACCACCCTGCGGGCCCACGCTGCGACGAAGGAGCACCCCATGTCGGACCTCAACGCCCGGTTCTCGCTCGAGGGGAAGACCGTCCTCCTCACCGGCGCCTCGCGCGGCATCGGCGAGGCGATCGCCCAGGTTCTGGCGGAGGCCGGCGCTGTTTTCGTCCTCTCGGGCCGCGACGAGGCCGCGCTCGAGGACACCGCCGCCGCCGTCCGCGCCCACGGCCGCACCGCCCACCTCGTGCCCGCCGACCTCACCACCCCGGCCGGCGCGCGCGAGCTCGGCCGCAAGGCCCTCGAGCTCCTCGGCCACGTCGACGTGCTCATCAACAACGCCGGCGTCGCGCGCGTCGCCCCCTACACCGAGCTGAGCCAGGAGGACTGGGACCTCACGCTCGCCGTCAACCTCACGGCCCCGTTCGCCCTCACGCAGGAGATCGCGCCGAGCATGATCGAACGCGGGCGCGGCAAGATCATCAACATCGCGTCGCAGACCGGCGTCATCGCCGCCGACGACCACGCCGCCTACGCCGCCTCCAAGGGCGGCCTCATCTCGCTGACGAAGGTCCTCGCCGGCGAGCTCGGCCCGCACAACATCCAGGTCAACGCCGTGGCCCCCACCGTCATCCTCACGCCGATGGGCGAGCAGGTCTGGGGCCCGCCCGAGAAGGGCGACCCGATGAAGGCGAAGATCCCGCTCGGCCGATTCGGCCAGCCCGTCGAGGTCGCCGACCTCGTCCTCTACCTGGCGGCCCCCGCGTCCGACTTCATGACCGGCAGCACGGTCATGCTCGAGGGCGGCTACACCGCCATGTGACGCGGGGGTCGACACACCCCGCCCGACGGCGAACCCCGCCCCGCTCCCTGCCCGCCCCGATCGCCGAGCGACCGCACCACCCCTTGCGGCCGCGCGGCTGTCGGCGTGCAATGGCGGTATGACCACGACCGCCCCGACGACGAACCCCGACGCCCAGCGCCTCGACGTCGTCGTCGACGACTCGTCCTGCGACCTCGACGACCTCTCGCCGTGCGGCGGCGTCGAGATCAGGGCCGGTGCCGACGTCGACTGGGACGCCCTCGTCGCCCGCGCCGTCGACTCGTCCTGGCCCGGCTTCGAGCTGCTCGGCGGCGCGGCGGCGACGGTCGGCGAGGCGGTGCGGGCCAACGCGGAGCGGTACGGGCAGGCGGTCGCCGACGTCGTCGCGTCCGTGCGTGTCCACGACCGCGCCGACGACGCGCCGCGCACCTTCGCCGCCGTCGAGTGCGGGTTCGTGCCCGGCGGGTCCCGGTTCACCGAGGCGCTCGCCGACGGGCGGCCGCGCTACGAGATCCTCGACGTGCTGTTCCTCCTGCGCCAGGGCGACATCACCGCCCCGATCCGGGACGCGGAGCTGGCGACGCTCCTCGGCGTCGAGCCCGGCGCGCGCGTCCCGCTCGCCGACGCCGCCCGCACCGCCGCGGCCGCCTGAGCACCGCCCCCCCGCGGACGCTCCCCGAACCACCGCCCACCCTCGTGAGAGACTGCCGGGCGTGGCAGGTGGCGACGGTCGGCTCTCGCACGAGCTCATCCCCGGAGAGAAGGGCCCGCAGGACTCCTGCGGCGTGTTCGGCGTGTGGGCGCCCGGCGAGGAGGTCGCGCGGCTGACCTACTTCGGCCTGTACGCCCTCCAGCACCGGGGCCAGGAGGCCGCGGGCATCGCCACCTCGGACGGGCAGTCGATCCTCGTCTACAAGGACACCGGGCTCGTGTCCCAGGTCTTCGACGACCAGGCGCTCGAGTCGCTGCAGGGGCACCTCGCCGTCGGCCACGCCCGCTACGCGACCGCCGGTGGCCGTGCCTGGCACAACGCCCAGCCCACCCTCGGCCCCACCGCGACCGGCACCGTGGCACTCGGCCACAACGGCAACCTCACCAACGTCCGCGAGCTCCTCGAGATCGTCCGCGAGCGCTCGGGCACGGACCTCAGCGGCGACCTCGGCAAGGGCTCCTCCACCGACACCGCCGTCATCACACACCTCCTCGGCACCGAGCCGGCCACCGCGGGCGGGCTCGGCGACGCCGCGACGGCCGTCCTGCCGCTCCTGCGCGGCGCCTTCTCGCTCGTGTTCATGGACGAGCACACGCTCTACGCCGCCCGGGACGCGCACGGCATCCGCCCCCTCGTCCTCGGGCGGCTCGAGAGCGGCTGGGCGGTGGCGTCCGAGACGGCGGCGCTCGACATCGTCGGCGCCACGTTCGTCCGGGAGGTCGAGCCCGGCGAGCTGCTCGCCATCGACGCCGACGGTGTGCGATCGAGCCGCTTCGCCGAGGCCGAGCCCCGGGGCTGCATCTTCGAGTACGTCTACCTCGCGCGCCCCGACACCACGATCGCCGGCCGCTCCGTCAACTCCGCGCGCACCGAGATGGGCCGGGCGCTGGCCCGCGAGGCCCCCGCCGACGCCGACCTCGTCATCCCCACCCCCGACTCCGGCACGCCCGCCGCGATCGGTTACGCCCAGGAGTCCGGCCTGCCGTTCGCCCAGGGCCTCGTGAAGAACGCCTACGTGGGCCGCACGTTCATCCAGCCCACGCAGACGATCCGCCAGCTCGGCATCCGGCTCAAGCTCAACCCGATGCGCGAGGTCATCGCGGGCAAGCGGCTCGTCGTCGTCGACGACTCGATCGTCCGCGGGAACACCCAGCGCGCGCTCGTGCGGATGCTGCGCGAGGCCGGCGCCGCCGAGGTGCACGTCCGGATCTCCTCACCGCCGGTCAAGTGGCCCTGCTACTACGGCATCGACTTCGCCTCCCGTGCCGAGCTCATCGCCAACGGGATGAGCGTCGAGGAGATCCGCGCCTCCCTCGGCGCCGACTCGCTCGGCTACATCTCCGTGGACGGCATGGTCGCGGCCACCGCCGTCGACGCCGGGCGCCTGTGCACCGCCTGCTTCACCGGCACGTACCCGATCCGCCACGAGAACGCCTCACTGACCCCGGTGGTGTCCGCATGACCACGCCCACGACGCCGGAGCCTCGCCCCGTGGTCCCCGCACCTTCGGGCGGGGAGACGGGGGAGGCCATCACCTACGCCACCGCCGGCGTCGACACGGAGGCCGGCGACCGCGCCGTCGAGCTGATGAGGTCCGCCGTCCAGCGCACGCTGACCCCCGAGGTGCTCGGCGGGTTCGGCGGCTTCGCCGGGCTCGTCGACGCGAGCGCGCTCAAGGACTACGGCCGCCCGCTGCTCGCCACCTCGACCGACGGCGTCGGCACGAAGATCGCGATCGCGCGGGCCATGGGCGTGCACGACACGATCGGGCAGGACCTCGTGGCGATGGTCGTCGACGACATCGTGGTGGTCGGTGCGAAGCCGCTGCTGATGACCGACTACATCGCGTGCGGGAAGGTCGAGCCCACCCGGATCGCCGACATCGTCCGGGGCATCGCCGCCGCCTGCGAGATCGCCGGCGTCCCGCTGCTCGGGGGCGAGACCGCCGAGCACCCGGGCCTCATGGCCCCCGACGAGTACGACGTGGCCGGCGCCGCCACCGGCGTGGTCGACGCCGAGGACGTGCTGGGCCCCGAGCGCGTCCGCGACGGCGACGTCCTGCTCGCCATGGCGTCCTCGGGCCTGCACTCCAACGGGTACTCGCTCGTGCGGCGGGTGGTGGACGCGGCCGGCTGGGCCCTCGACCGCGACGTCCCCGAGCTCGGCCGGACGCTGGGGGAGGAGCTGCTCGAGCCGACGGCCCTCTACACGCGCCCCTCGCTCGACCTCGCCGGCGCGCTGGGTGCCGACCTGCACGCGTTCACGCACGTCACCGGGGGAGGGCTCGCGGCGAACCTCGCGCGCGTGCTGCCGGCCGGGCTCGTCGCCGGCGTCGACCGCGGCTCGTGGGCCGTGCCGCCGATCTTCGGCCTGCTCCAGGGCCTCGGGCGCGTGCCGTGGGACGACCTCGAGGGCACGCTCAACCTCGGCGTCGGCATGGTGGCCGTGCTCGCGGCCGACCGCGTCGACGAGGCGATGGTCCTGCTCGCGGACGCCGACGTGCCCTCGTGGGTCATCGGCGAGATCGCGCTCGGTGACGGCTCGGCCCCCGACGGCGCGCGCGTCGTCAGCGGAACCAAGGGCGTCGACGGCGGAGCCGTCCACCTCACGGGCAGCTACCGCCCCGCCTGACCGGCGCTCGCTCTCCCTCGTCGAGATTGCGGTTGGTCGTCATCGAGATTGCGGTTGGTGCACGTCGAGATTGCGGTTGGGAGCCCCGCACGTGTCGAGGGTGCGGTCCAGCGCCGTCGTCTCTCGTCGAGATTGCGGTTGGTGCACGCCGACATTGCGGTGGGGAGCCGCCGCCCGCCCCGCGCACATGTCGAGAGCGCGGCTCAGCCGCCTCCCACGCCCGCGGGCACGCCGAACCGACGACGCCTCGCGCCGTGTCGCTGTGGACCTCGTCCGACGTACCGGGGTGGTGACGCCCCGCCCTGACCTCGCCCGGCGGTCACCGGGCGTTCGGCGTCAGGAACGGGCCGAGTAGCCGTCCCACTCGTCGTCGTCGTCCGCCGCCGGAGTCGTCTCGTACGACCTCTGGTTGTCGCCACCGTCTCCCCGGGACGCGAGCTCGCGCTCGAGTGCCGCGTAGTCGGTCGCAGGGCTGAAGTACTTCAGCTCGCGGGCAACCTTGGTCTGCTTTGCCTTCTGACGGCCGCGCCCCATGGAGCCGACCCCCTCCAACGTAGGAACCGGGGCAAGCATCGCGAACGATGGGGTCCCGGCTGAGTGGTCAAGTATCTGTCGTGGGCCCACCGTACCCCGCCGTCGGGGCGGGTGCCCATTCCCGCCAGGGCGTCGTTGGGCACACACCACGGGTGCACGACGACGACGCGCCGGCCCGGAGCGCTCTGCTGTTCGGCGTCGTGCGGGGTGTGATGTGCCGCCGTCCACCGCTGCCCGGTCCGCCGGAGTGGTCCCTTATGTCGGGACCATGGGCCCAGGATTTCGGACCGTGCAAGGCCGACGATGATGAGGACCGCTCGAACCGGGACGAGGGATGCAGAAGATGGACGCGACGCCGACCGACGACCTGATGACACCCGCCGAGGTGGCCGCCTGCTTCCGGGTGGATCCCAAGACGGTCACGCGGTGGGCGAACGCCGGCAAGCTCGCGGCGGTCCGCACCCTCGGTGGGCACCGCCGGTTCCGCCGCGACGAGGTCGAGGAGCTCATGCGCAGCGTCGGGCTGGACCCGGAGGCCCGGCAGCGCGCCGCCGGGTGAGGCCGCACAGAACGACGCCGAGCCCGTAGGTCGTGCGTCCACCTCACCGACGGCGTCGGTGGGCTCGGCACGGGGCCTGCGGGCTCGGCGCGTGGAGCGTCTGCTCCGGTCAGTCCTTCTTGCCGCGGATGGCGGCGATGACGAAGACGCCGACGACGGCCGCGGCCACACCGGCGACCGTCAGCGCGCCGGAGTCGCCCTCCTTCACGCCCTTCGCGAGGCCGGTGGCCTTGTCCTTCACCCCGCCCACGGCGTCCTTGGCCCCGGCCTTGGCGGCCTCGACCTGACGCTTGGGGTCGAGCTTGTAGGACAGCTCGCCGACGGTCGACGTCAGCTCGGCCCGGGTCCGCTCGATCTCGGCCTGGATCTCCTCGGCCGACTGCTTCTTCTTCTCCGGCGCGGAGCCGTTCGCCTCGCTCATCGCTGAGACCCTTCGTCCGAGGTGGTGTCGTCGTCGCTGCCGAGACCCTTCTTCAGGGCCGCGACATCCTCCTTGAGGCCCTCCTGCGGGGCGACGTTGTACTGCTTGTGCTTGTTGAGCGTCTTGATCCCGACGAGGGCGAGGATCCCGACGACGAGGAAGATCGCCACCGTGACGATGAGCGCCGACAGCCACAGCGGCAGCGCCTCGGCGATGCCCCACGTCGCGGTGAGGAACACCATGCCCAGGCCGTAGAGCGCGAGGACGCCCGCGACCGCCAGGAAGACGGCGCCCTTGGAGATCTTGCTGATCTTCTCGGTCGCCTGCGTCTTCGCCAGGTTGATCTCACCCTTGACCAGGGCAGAGACCTGCTGGGACATCCGGCTGAAGAGCTCGCCGACCGACGGCTCGGCGTTCGGGGCGTTCGGGGACAGCCCCGGTGCCTGGCGCGCTTCTGTGGGGTCGACGCCGCCCAGATCGGGTTGGCTCACCGTGGATCATCTCCTCCGTGTCGCTGCACCGGCGGCCGTTGATGCCGCCTGGTGTGACTCTCGCTCAGCGTAATGGTGTGCGCCACCCGACCCCAACCGGAGCGCCGACCGGCCGGTTCGCGTCGGGCCGTCGGCGCCATCCACAACCTCCCCGAGGTGAACAACCGGCGACCTCCCGCGCATAACGGCTTCCGGAGCCGGCGCGAGTGGCACGCTGTGCGCGGCTCCACTTCCCCGGCCACCCCGCAGACCACCATGAGGACCACCGTGCGCTCGTCCCTTCCCCTCCCGACCGGCTCGACCGGGCGACGTCGCCCGACCGGCCTGAGCGCCGCCGTCGGGCTCGGCCTGCTCCTCACGCTCGCCGGTCCGGCCGCCGCCGGCCCCGCCGCGGCGACTCCGGCCCCCACCACCCCGGAACCCGCGCCCGAGGACCCCGCCCTCGAGGAGCCCACGACCGTCCCGGGGACCGAGGACAGCAGCAACGCCCCCGACGACGCCGACACCCCCGGCGCCACCGGCCCGGACGCCCTCCCGGCGGACCCGGCCCCCTCGGACGACCCCCTGCGCGAGGGCGAGCTCGTCCCGCAGACCCGCAGCAACGCGCCGATCACGGCAGGGCCGCTCGCCCAGATCGACGCACCGCCGGCGGGCAACCGGGGGATCGTCGGGCCGCTCGGCAGCAACACGTACGCGCTGACCTCGTACATGGGCCCGCGCTGCATCCCGATCATGTACGGCTCGACGAGCCATGGCGGCGTGGACTTCGGCGCCCCCGCCGGCACGCCGCTCTACGCGATCGCGGACGGCGTGGTCGTCAACCAGCTCAACGACCCGGTGGCGGGGGAGTGGCTGCTCGTGCGCCACACCATCGACGGCCGGCACGTGTTCGCCAGCTACTCCCACACGCTCGACCGCGACCGCTACGTCCGGGTCGGCGACACGGTGCGCGCGGGCCAGCGGATCGCCGACGTCGGCTCGACCGGCGTGTCCACGGCCCCGCACCTCCACCTCGAGATCTGGCTCGACGCCTACCTGCGCGGCACCCGCGTCGAGCCGATCGGCTGGTTCTCGGGCCGCGGCGTCGACCTGCGCGAGGCCGCCGTGCGCGCCGTCCCCATGACCACGCCCGCCACCTGCCGGTACTACGCGATCGGGTCGACCCCGATCCGGGCGTCGGCGTCGTCGGGGGCCCGGGTGCTGACGACCGTCCCGAACTTCACCCCGATGACCGGCTGGCCGGGCGACAAGACCGGCGACTGGGTCCGCGTCCGCGCGAACGGGGTCACCGGCTGGGCGCACGCCTCCGACGTCTCGCCCGTCCGCTCCGGCGAGCCCCAGGCCCGCACGACGGCGGCCACCATCCTGCGCTCCTCCCGCGCCTTCGACGCCGGCAACCAGGTGGCGTCGCTCGGGGCGGGGGCGCGGATCGACGTCGTCGACGCCCTCATCGACGGCTGGTACCGCGTGACCGTCGGCTCCCGCTCCGGCTGGCTGCACCACTCGACCGTGGCGGTCACCCCCGGCGTGCGGCACGGGATCGACGAGGGATTCTTCCTCGCCGACACCTTCACGACGAGCGCCACCTCGATCTTCAGCTTCGGCAGCTACTACGACCGGTTCTACGTGGGCGACTGGGACGGCAACGGGACCGACACCGTGGCCTACCGCCGCGAGGCCACCTACCGGATCCGCCAGACCAACAGCCCGGGCAACCCGGACGTCACCATCAACTACGGACGCCCCGACGACGAGGTGTACGTGGGTGACTGGGACGGCGACGGCACCGACACCTTCGCCGTGCGCCGCGGCAACGAGTTCTACATCCGCAACTCGCTGACGTCGGGCGTGGCGGACGTCGTCCTCCAGTACGGCCGCGCCGGCGACGAGGTGCTCGTCGGCGACTGGGACGGCGACGGCACCGACACGTTCACCGTGCGCCGGGGCAACGAGTTCTTCGTGTCCAACACGATGGAGTCCGGCTGGGCCGACGCCGAGATCTCCTACGGCCGCGCCGGCGACGACGTGTACGTGGGCGACTGGGACGCCGACGGCGAGGACACCTTCGCCGTGCGCCGCGGGTTCACCTACTTCGTGCGCAACTCGATGGAGTCCGGCTGGGCCGACACCCAGATCGACTACGGCCGCGCCGCCGACGAGACCTACGTGGGCGACTGGGACGGCGACGGCTCCGACACGCTCGGGATCTACCGCTTCTCGTGACGCAGACGCGAGAAGGGGCCGGATCCGCGTGGGATCCGGCCCCTTCTGTGCAGTGGCTCCGACCGGGGTCGATCCGGTGACCTTCCGATTTTCAGTCGGACGCTCTACCAACTGAGCTACAGAGCCCTGCGCCGACGCGCGGCCGTTCGACCGGCTCGACTGCGACCCTGACGGGACTTGAACCCGCGACCTCCGCCGTGACAGGGCGGCGCGCTAACCAACTGCGCTACAGGGCCTTGCTGTGTACTTCTGATCCTGCTGTCGTGCTGACCTGCTCGGTACGCACCGGTCAAGGAGCGTACCCCCAACGGGATTCGAACCCGTGCTACCGCCGTGAAAGGGCGGGGTCCTAGGCCGCTAGACGATGGGGGCCGGAGACTCCCGTCGCCCAGGCGTCCTGAGGCCTGGACAAGCATAGGTGGCCCGCGGCGATGGTTCCAACCAGTTCGGGTGTGCGCTCCGTCATGCCCGGACGAACATCCGACGACGACGAACTGCCCCGGCCGCCACCCCCGTCCCGACGCCGCCCCCGTCCCGGGCCCACCGCGGGCCGGGTGCGACCATGGCCCCGTGGTGGAGATGAGCGAGGCCGAGTTCGAGGAGGCGGTGGCCGACGCGCTCGACCTCGTCCCGCCCGAGCTCGCGGCGGCGATGGACAACGTGGTGGTCCTCATCGAGGAGGAGGCCACGCCGGAGCAGCTGGACGGCGTCGAGGAGGGCGAGCTCTTCGGCATCTACGAGGGCACGCCGCTGACCGACCGCGACGACGGCTGGGCCGGGTCCCTGCCCGACCGCATCACGATCTTCCGCGGCCCCACGCTGCGCTGGTGCGAGGACGTCGAGGAGGTCGTCGACGAGGTCGCGGTTACCGTGGTGCACGAGATCGCCCACCACTTCGGCATCTCCGACGAGCGGCTGCACGAGCTCGGCTGGGGGTGACGCACGGGCAGGGCCCCGCGCCCTAGCCTGGAGGCATGGACGACGAGCAGACCGACCAGGCCATCGAGACCACGCTCGACGTCCTCTCGGTGGCCGGCAGCTCGGTCATCGGGGCGGCGGCCGGCCTCGTCGTCGCGCTGCTGCTCGGCGCCGTGTTCGGCTTCCTCGCGCGCCGCAGGGCCGGCATCCGGATCGTCTACGCCCGCATCAAGGGGCCGGTCCGGCTGCTGCTCATGGTCATCGGCACCATGGTCGGCTTCTACCTGGCCACGCGGCTCCCGGCGGACGCGCGCGTGCCGGGCTGGCGCGGGGTCATCCAGCACGCGCTCGTCGTGGCGATCATCCTCAGCGTCACGTGGCTCGTGGCGGCGCTCGCCAACGTGGCCGAGGACTTCGCGCTCAAGGGCGTCCGGGAGCGCGCGGGCGGCGGCGAGGTCTCCACCCACGGGCGCCGCATCCAGACGCAGGCGGTCATGCTGCGCCGCGTCGGCGTGGTGGTCGTCTGGATCATCGGCATCGCCATCGTGCTGCTGACCTTCCCGGGGGCCCGCGCGGCCGGCGCCTCGATGCTGGCCTCGGCGGGTGTGCTGTCGGTCGTCGCCGGTATCGCGGCGCAGAGCACGCTGGCCAACCTGTTCGCCGGCATCCAGCTCGCGTTCACAGACGCGATCCGCGTGGACGACACGATCGTCATCGACGGCGAGTACGGCTACATCGAGGAGATCACCCTTACCTACGTGGTGGTGCTGACCTGGGACAACAGGCGGATCATCCTCCCGTCGTCGCACTTCACGACCAACCCCTTCGAGAACTGGACCCGACGCGAGACGAGCATCCTCGGCACGGTGACCTTCGACGTCGACTGGCGCGTGCCCGTGCCCGCGATGCGCGCGGAGATGCAGCGCCTCCTCGACGCCACGCCGCTGTGGGACAAGAATCTCGGGATCTTCCAGGTGTACGACGCCGTCGGCGGGTTCGTCACGGTCCGCGCGCTCGTCTCCGCGAAGGACCCCGGGACGCTCGTCGACCTGCGTTACTACCTGCGCGAGGAGCTCCTCGACTTCCTCCAGACCCACGCCCCCTACGCGCTGCCGCGCACGCGGATCGAGGACCACGAGCCGCCGCTGGAGGCGCTCACGCCGCCCCGCCCGCGCGACGTCCACGAGCAGGCCGACCTCGACGCCGACCTCGCCGAGCTCGCGGAGATCGAGAAGAGCTACCGCGACCAGGAGCAGGTGGCGCAGAAGGCCGCGGCCGTCCGGCAGGAGACGGTCGAGGCGCGCAAGCAGCGCGAGTCGGCTGCGCGCCGGGCGCGTCGGCGGGCGGCCCGCGAGGACCGGCGCCGGGCCCGCGAGGTCGGCGGCGCGCTCGGTCGGCGCGGGCAGGTCGGGCACCACGACGACACCGGCTCCCAGACCACCGTCATGAGCACCGAGGCCCTCGAGGAGGCGCTCGCCGCCTCGCGCCCGGGGGACACGACCCACGCCCCCGACGCCGACTCCCGGACCAGCGGGACCGGCGCGCCCTCGACGGGAGCGACGGACGGGCAGCGGGGCCGAGCGACCCGCTCCGGGCGTCCGGGGCGGGCGGATCGCGGCGAGCGCGGTGAGCGTGCGGAGCGCGGCGAGCGCTCGGGCAGGTCGGCACGATCGCCCCGGTCCGCGCGTTCGGCCCGCTCGGCCTGGTCCGCCCGCTCCGCGAGCTCCGCCGGGTCGGCGCAGTCGGCCTCCTCCGCCCAGTCGGCGCACTCGGCCCAGTCCGCGGCCCACGCGGCGGCGCCCTCGGCGTCGTCGGCGTCGGAGGGGCCGGTGGCGTGGACGGCCCGGACACGGACGTCGGCCGTCTCGGCGATCTCCGCCGGCTCGGCGAACACCGCGGCCGTCTACCCGCCCGGCTACCCGGACGACATGGTGTGGCAGAACCGCGGGGAGTCCGCCGAGGGGTCCGCCGTCCCCGGCCTGCGCGACGAGTTCCCGCTCGGCCCCCTGCGCACGAGCCTCGTCTACCGGTTCGGCCGCGGGCTGTCGGCGCCGAGCGCGCGCTCCGCCGCCGCAGCCGGGCAGCTCCCGCCCGTCATCACGCCGCAGTCGGCGGCGGAACGGCCCGACGTGTCCGACGCGACGTCGGTCACGACGACGACCGGCGCGCACGCCTCCTCGATGTACACGGGCACCCCCGAGAACGAGGAGCGCGGCGCGAAGTTCACCGGGCCCGACGAGGCCGTGCAGGCCGAGCTCGAGGCCGGCGTGGAGCGGCGCCGGGCGGCGACCACCGGCGAGGGCGAGGCGGTCGACGGCGAGGATCACACCTCGGACGCCGCGGCGGTCGCCTTCGGTTCCGTCGCCACGGGTGGCATCCCGGTGGTCGACGACGACGATCGCGCCGCCGTGTACGACGGGTCGGAGGCGTTCGGCGACGAGCGGGTCGTCGAGGGGCCGGTCGAGGTCACCGGCGCGCTGGGCGACGCCCCGCCCGCCGACGTGCAGCCGCCGCGCTCCGGAGAGACGTCCGTGCTGCCGGCACTGGACGCCGAGCACTTCGCCGCGACCGATGCGGCCGTCGAGCCGGCGGGAGGGGCCGCGGGCGGTGCCGGTACCGGGCCCGGCGCCGATGCGGACGTCGCCCCGGCCGACGATCCCGCGGTCGCCCCGGCCGACGACCCCGAGTCCACCCCGGGCGTCGACCCCGGGTCCACCCCGCGCCGGTACCGCGACCGGTCGGGCCGGCCGCCGCGCGGCCACGAGGTCGTCTACGGCCGCGACGCCTCGGACGGCGGCGGCGGTGCGACGGGCGCCGGCCGCGGCGAGGGTGGCGACGGGGGCGGCGGCGACTGACCCGCACTCTCGACCACATCGGCCGGGGGCGGACGGACGTGACGTCCGCGCCGAAGAGGAGGACGATGGCCTCATGACGACCTCCACCGGCGACTACGCCGTCAGCAGGACCGACGAGGAGTGGCGGCAGATCCTCGACCCGGCCGAGTTCCAGGTCCTCCGCCTCGCGGGCACCGAGCGCCCCGGCACGGGCGAGCTGCTCGACGAGCACCGCGAGGGCCTGTACTCCTGCCGCGCGTGCGGCGCCGAGCTCTTCCGCTCGGAGACCAAGTTCGACGCGCACTGCGGCTGGCCCTCCTTCTACGCCCCGCAGGACTCCGACGCGGTCGAGCTCATCGAGGACCGCTCCCACGGGATGGTCCGCACCGAGGTCCGCTGCAGGACGTGCGGCTCGCACCTCGGGCACGTCTTCGACGACGCCCCGCAGACCCCCACCGGCGACCGCTTCTGCATGAACTCGGTCTCGCTCAGCTTCGCGCCCGCGGACGACGCGGCCGCCCCCACCGCCGACGACGCGGCCGCCCCCGAGTCGCGACCGTGACGGCCGGCCGCCCGATCCGGGTGGCCACGGTCAACCTCCAGCACGGAACTCCGGCGAGCGGGGGAGGCCCCGGCCTGCCCGCCGACGTCGGCACCGCGCCCACCAGTACCACGCCCACCGGCACCGCGCCCGCGCGCGCCGGCGCCTGCGCGCTCCACCCCGACCACGCGTCGCTCGTCGCCGCCGGCCGGGCCCTCGCGGCGCTCGACCTCGACGTCGTCGCGCTCCAGGAGGTCGACCGCGGTCAGCGGCGCTCGCGCTACGTCGACCAGGCCCGGGTGCTCGCGCGGATGCTCGGCACGTCGTGGTGGCGCCTCGCCGCCGCCGAGGTCGGCCCGCGCGGCGGCCCCCGCCTCCGCCCGCTCGTCGCGCCGGCGGTGTGGCAGCCGGGCTACGGCGTCGCGCTGCTCAGCCGGCTGCCCGTGCGCGCCTGGCACGCATGGAGCTTCCCCGCCGAGCTGCGGCTCCTGCGCCCCGGCCACCCGCTCGCGCAGGGCGGCCCCGTCCTCCGCGTCGGCCCGCGCGTGCTCCGGCGCGACGAGGCCCGCGTCGCGCTCGCCGCCCAGATCGACGCCCCCGGCGGCCCGCTCGCCGTGGCCGCCACGCACCTGAGCACCCGCGCCGACGCCGCGCGTGCCCAGCTCCGCACCGTCACCGAGCGGCTCACCGCCCTGCCCGGCACCCACGTCCTCGCCGGCGACCTCAACCTCGGCCCCGACGACGTCGCGGCCGCCACCGGGCTCACGCCCCTCGCCGTCGGGCCCACGTTCCCCGCCCGCCGCCCGCACCGCCAGATCGACCACGTCCTCGGCACGAGCGACCTGGTCGCCTCCGGCGAGGTCCACCGCCTGCCCGTCTCGGACCACCTCACGCTCGTCGCGACGATCACCGACGCCCGGGTCGCCGGCGCGCACGCCACCGGCGCCTCGTGACCGGGGTCGTCACCGGGTTCGCCGGCCTCACCCTCATCGTCGTCGTGGGCTACGTGCTCGCGCGCACCGGCGTCGTCGGGAAGGGCGGCGCCGACACCCTGAGCACCGTCGTCTTCCACGTGGGCGTGCCCATGCTCATGCTGACGACGGTCGCGACGGCCGACGTCGCGCACGTCCTCTCGCTCGCCTCCGTCGTCACGATCGTCACGGCGCTGGTCGTCGCCGCGCTCTTCGTCGTCGTGGCCCGGACGATCCTCAGGGTCGACGCCGCCGGGACGGTGGTCGGCGCCCTGTCCGCGTCCTACGTCAACGCGGGCAACATCGGGCTGCCGATCCTCGTCCTCGCCGTCGGTACGGCCGCACCCGTGGTGCCCGCGATGATGCTGCAGCTCCTCGTGCTCGCGCCGCTCAGCTTCGCCCTGCTCGACCGGTTCACCGGCCGCTCCGGCTCCGGCCGGCGGCGGGTCGTCACCCCGGTGCTCTCCCCTCCGGTGCTCGGCGTGATCGCGGGCCTCGTCCTGTCGTTCACCGGCCTCGAGCTGCCGACCGTGCTCGCGCAGCCCGTCCAGATGCTCGCCGACATGACGGTGCCGATGCTGCTCGTCGCGTTCGGCCTGTCGATCCACGGCGGCGGCAGCGGGCCGGACCGGGAACCGACCCCGGTGGTGTGGACGGCGATCGCCATGCGCGTCGCTCTCGGACCGTTCCTCGCCTGGGTGATCGGCGGGCCGGTCGCGGGCCTCGAGGGCGACGTGCTGCTCGGCGTCGTCGTCGTGGCCGCCCTGCCCACGGCCCAGAACGTCTTCGTCTACGCCATGCGCTACGAGGCCCACGTCGACCTCGCCCGCCGCGCGATCCTCGTCACCAGCGTGGCGTGCGTGCCCGTCATCGTCGCCGCGACCGGGCTGTTGTCGTGAGCGGGACACCCGGCCCGACGACGCCGGACGGCGCACCCGGCGGACCGCCCGGCGGTTCGCGCGGCGGTCCCGGCCGAGGCGGGGCGCTCTCCCGCGCGGTGGGCAAGGTGCCGCCGCCGGTGTACTTCCTCATGTCGGGGACGTCGAGCTACGTCGGCTCGGGGCTCGCCGTCGGGCTGTTCGCGTCCTCGCCGGCGCTCGCCGTCGGCTGGGGGCGGATCCTCGTCGCCTCGCTCATCCTCGTGGCGTGGCGTCGGCCGTGGCGGCGCTGGCCGCGCGAGCACCCGTGGACGGCGCTCGGCTGGACCGTCGCGTTCGGGCTGGCCCTCGGCGGGACGAACCTCCTGTTCTACGAGTCGATCGCCCGGCTGCCGCTGGGCACCGCCGTGTCCCTCGAATACCTCAGTCCCGTGATCCTCGCGGCGATCGGGGGCCGCGGGTGGCTCGCCCGGGCGGCGGTCGTGCTCGCCTTCGCGGGCGTGGCGACGATCGGCGGCCTCGGGGTCGACCTCACCGACCCCGACCAGCTCGTCGGCACGATCTACGCGCTCCTGGCGGGGGCGACGTGGGCGATGTACATGTTCGTCGGCCAGCGTCAGGCCGCGCGGGTGCCGGGGGCGGACACGCTCGCCGTCGGGCTGGCGATCGCCGCCGTGGTGTACGCGCCGGTCGGGCTGCCCGGGTCGGGCCCGCTGTTCCGGCCGGAGAACCTGCTGTTCGTCGTCGCCGTGGCCGTGCTGTCCTCGGTGGTGCCCTACGTCATCGACCAGGTCGCGTTCCGGCGGCTCACCGCGGCGATGTTCGCCCTGCTCAGCTCGCTGCTGCCCGTGACGTCGCTGCTCGTGGGACTCGTCCTGCTGGGGCAGGTGCCCAACGCCGCCGAGATCGCCGGGCTCGTCATGGTCTCGGTCGCCGTGGGGCTTGCAAGCCGCCCAGCGCCGCCGCGGCAGGGTCGGCCGGGGTCCGAGAAGGCCTGATCGCGCCGAGAAGGACGAGATGTCCGGCGGGCGACCGTGCGGGGGCCTCCCGATAACGCGGTGCCGAACCGTGACTTTCCCCTCGCCGCGCCTGCGTGCGGTTGTGCGCAGATGGTGCAACAGTAGGCCCGCTGTCACAACAGGGGGCTGCCCACCGGCCCTCGGACAAGGAGGCACATCATGTGGTCGTTCATCTCTCTCGTCGTCGTCGGTGCCATCATGGGCGCCCTCGCCCGGCTCTTCATGAAGGGTGACCAGAACCTCGGCATCCTGTGGACCATCATCCTCGGCGCGCTCGGAGCGCTCGCCGGCGGGTGGATCGCGGACTCGCTCTTCGACGGCTCCACGATCGTCACCTGGATCGCGGGCGTCGTGCTCGCGATCGTCTTCATCACGATCTTCATCGCGGTCCGTGGCCGCGCGGGTCGCGCAGCACGCTGACCCGTGGGGCTCTGACCCCGGGGCGCCACCCGGCGCCCGCACCGGGCGGTCGACCGACCGTCCGACCTGCACGGCCCGGAGGGGCCGGCTCCCGACCGGGCGCCGGCCCCTCCGGCACGTCCGGCGGTCGGTCAGTGGTTGCGGAGCAGGTCGACGAGCTCCGCCTTTCTCAGGTCGGAGTAGCCGCGGAGGCCGAGATCCCGCGCGCGGCGCCGCAGCTCGGCGACCGTGCGGTCCTCGTAGCGCCCCGTGCCCGTGCCGTCCCCCGTGGTCCCCGTCCCCGTGCCCGTGCCGTCCTCCGTCGTCCCTGCGTCGCCGCCCTCCTCGACCGGCATCGCGGCGCCGTGGCGGGTGCCCGCGCGGCCCTCGAGCGGAGCGATGACGTCCATCGGGTCGCCGACGTCCCGCACCCGCTCGAGCACCTCGTCGATCGTCAGCTGGCGCAGGTCCGCGTCCTCGAGCTCGTCCCAGGAGCGTGGGACCGCGACGGTGGGTCGCGTGCGCCCCCGCATCGAGTACGGCGTGACCGTGGTCCGCGCCGCCCGGTTCTGGCTCCAGTCGATGAGCACCTTCCCGCGCCGCACGTCCCGGCGGATCGTGCTGACGACGAGGTCCGGGTGCTCCTCCGCCATCTCGCGGGCGAGCCGTGCGGCGGCCTCGGCCACCTCGTCGCTGGTCGCCGAGCCGTCGAGCCCGGCGTAGACGTGCACCCCCGTGCTGCCGCTCGTCACCGGCACCGAGGTGAGGCCCAGGTCGTCGAGCCGGGGCCGCAGCAGCCGGGCCACCTCGACGCACTCGGCGAGCCCCGCGCCCTCCCCGGGGTCGAGGTCGAGGACGAGCCGGTCGGGCGGGAGCTCCTGCCTCGCCGCCGGCCCGAACCGCCACTGCGGCACGTGGATCTCGAGCGTCCCCATCTGGACGAACCAGGCGAGCGTCGCGGCGTCGTCGGGCAGGGGATAGGTGTTGACGTGGTCGGCGTGCTGCTGCTCGCGGCGCGGCACCCAGTGCGGGACGCTGCCGGGCAGGTCCTTCGCGAAGAACGACTGGCCGGGATCCTGCGCGGTCCCGACGCCGTCCGGCCACCGCTTCCGGGTCGCCGGCCGGCCCGCGCCGTGCCGCACGACGAGGGGAGCCACGGCGACGACGTAGTCGACGACGTCGCGCTTCGTCGTCCCGGTCGACGGGTACATCACCTTCTCGGGGTGCGTGAGGCGCACCCGGCGGCCGTCGATCTCGACCGTGTCGCGGTCGGGGTCGGCCATCCTGGCCCCCTCTCGGTGCGGGGACCGGTGCCCCGCCGATGGTGAGCCCGACGCTACCCCCGGCCGCCCCGCCCCGCCCGCCGGCGCTCGAGCGGGTGCCCGAAGATCCCGCAAGCGGCACCGGGGTGAGGATTCGCACGACCGGCATAACGGCGTACCCGATGTCAGGATCATCGGCGGCCCGGAACCCTTGGGCCCGACCCCTCCGACCGGTCCTCCGGCGCGAGCCGGGCGAGTTGAGACGGGAACGGATGGTCAGCAGTGGTCGACGAGCGCGCGCCCGCGGCGGACGGCACGACGGCCGGACGGCACCTCCTCCCCGCGACCGGCCGGCAGGGCCCGCCTCTGGACGGCCGACCTCGTCCTCGCGTGGATCGTCAACTTCCTCCTCGCCTTCGTCTTCTACTTCCTCGTCACGACGATGGCGATGTACGCCGTCGACCGGTTCGCGGCGGGGGAGACGGCCAGCGGACTCGCGTCCTCGATCTTCGTCATCGGCTCGACCGTCGCGCGCCTCTTCGCCGGGTGGCTCGGTGACCTCCTCGGGAAGCGGCGCGTCCTCACCGGGTCGCTCGTCGCGTTCGTCGTCGCTTCGCTGGCCTACCTGCTCGTCGACTCGCTCGGACTGCTCCTCGCGGTCCGCGCGATCCACGGCGTGGCGTTCGCGCTGGCCAGCACCGCGGCGATGGCGATCGCGCAGTCCGTCATCCCGTCCGTCCGGCGCGCCGAGGGCACCGGCTACTTCTCGCTCAGCATGACGCTCGCGACGGCGGTCGGCCCCTTCCTCGGCCTGATGCTGTGGAACGGGCCCGGCGCCACCGCGATGTTCGTCGTCGCCTCCGTGGCGGCCGTCCTCGCGATGGTCGTCTCCCTGTTCCTGCGCACCCAGGACGAGCCCATCCCCGACGACGAGCGCGCCCGCATGCGCCGCCTCGACCCGGCCCAGATGCTCCATCCCGCCGTCCTGCCGATCGCCTCGTTCATGCTCGTCATGGCCATCGCCTACTCGGGCGTGCTCACCTACCTCAACTCCTACGCGGAGGCAGCGAACCTCGTCGCGGGCGCCGGCGCGTTCTTCCTCGTCTACGCGGTCGTCATGTTTCTCACCCGGTTCTTCATGGGCACGCTGCAGGACCCCCGGGGCGACAACGTCGTCGTGGGCATCGCCGTCGTCGCGTTCGCCGCCGGCCTCGCCGTCCTCGGGCTCGCGACCGCGGACTGGATGGTCGTCGTCGCCGGCGCGCTCATGGGCCTCGGCTACGGCACGCTCATGTCCGCCCTGCAGGCGATCGCCGTGTCCAAGGTGCCCATGCGGCGCGTGGGCCTCGCGATCTCGACGCACTTCTTCATGGTCGACCTCGGCGTCGGCCTCGGGCCGGTCATCCTCGCCCAGCTCCTGCGCGTGACCGGCTACGCCGAGATGTACCTCGTGCTCGCCGGCGTCGTCGTCGTGTCCCTCGGGCGCTACCACCTCGTGCACGGACGGACCGCCGCGACGGGCGGCGCGCACGCCGAACCGTCACCTGCCCCCTCGCCGCAGGGCGCTCGTCCGACGTCGGACGAGCGCCTCACCGGTCGGACGGCCTGACGACCGCGGGCCGACCGGCGGCGGGCCGGGCCTCAGGCGCTGTCGGTGAGGTCGGCCGCGGTGACCTGACGCGCGCAGTGGCTGCAGCAGTACGACGTGCCGTCGACGTCGACCCCGTGGCCGACGACCCGGCACCCGCAGTGGGCGCAGGTCGGCGCCACCGCGTGGATGGCGCACTCGAACGAGTCGAAGTCCGCGGTCGTGCCGTCGTGCGTGGTGATCGTGAAGGTCTTCTCGTAGCTGTTCCCGCACGTGGCGCACATGGCCATGGCGTCCCCCTCAGTGGTTGCGGAGCAGGTCGACGAGCTCCGACTTCCTCTTGTCGGAGTAGCCCTCGATGCCGAGCTCCTTCGCCCGGTCCTTGAGCTCCTCCACGGTCCAGTCCTCGTAGCTGCCGGCCTCCCCGCCGCGGCGGCCGACCTCCTTCTTGCTCTCGTTCGCCGCGGCGTTCGAGATGCGGGCCGCCTTCTCCTTCGACGCGCCCTCGTCCCGCAGCTCCTCGTACATCTCGGGCTTCTTCAGGCTGGGTGTCTCGTCCCTCGGCATGTCGTCTCCCTCCTCGTCGGCGCGTGAGCCGCGCCGCTGGTCGTGCCTCCCGGGCCTCGTACCCGATCCGCCGGGAGTCAAACAGCCGGCGCACCGGGCGGCAGATCGGCCGCCGCACCGGCGCGCCCCGTCAGGCCCTGGGGTCGAGGACGACCTTGACGCAGCCGTCCTCCTTCTTCTGGAACATCGCGTACGCGGCCGGCGCCTCCTCGAGCGGCAGCCGGTGCGTGCGCAGGTCGAGGACGCCGAGCGGGTCCTCGCGGTCCATGACGACGGGCAGGAGCTCGTCGACCCAGTGGTGGACGTTGGCCTGCCCCATCCGCACGGTCAGCTGCTTGTCGAACATCTCCAGCAGCGGCAGGGGGTCCTGGGCGCCCCCGTACACGCCGGAGACGGAGACCGTGCCGCCGCGGCGCACGGCGGAGATCGCGGTCCGCAGCGCGGCCAGCCGGTCGACGCCGGCGTGCTCCATCAACGGGGCGGCGACGGCGTCCGGCAGCTTCGCCATCGCCCGGTGGGCGACGCCGACCACGGGGGAGCCGTGGGCCTCCATCCCGACGGCGTCGATCACCCCGTCCGGGCCCTCGCCGTCGGTCCGGTCCCGCAGGGCGGCGGTGACGTCGTCGACGTCCCGCTCGTCGATCACCTCGATCTCGTGCCGCGCCGCCATCGCCAGCCGCTCGGGCACGCGGTCGACGCCGATCACCCGACCGGCACCCAGGTACCGGGCGACGCGCGCGGCCAGCTGGCCGACCGGCCCCAGCCCGAGCACGACCACGGCGCACCCCGGCTCCACCTGCGCGTAGCGCACGGCCTGCCAGGCGGTGGGCAGGATGTCGGAGAGGTAGAGGTAGCGCTCGTCCGGCTCGCCGTCGTCCGGCACGCGGACGAGCCCCGCGCCGGCGTGGGGGACCCTCAGGTACTCCGCCTGGCCGCCGGGCACCTGGCCGTAGAGCTTGGTGTAGCCGAACAGCGCAGCCCCGCTGCCGTGCTCGCGCACCTGCGTGGTCTCGCACTGGCTGTGCAGGCCGCGCGCGCACATCCGGCACCTCCCGCACGCGATCGGGAACGGGACGACCACCCGGTCGCCGACCGAGACGTCGGTGGCCTCCGCCCCGACCTCTCGCACGATGCCCATCGTCTCGTGGCCGAGGACGTCCCCCGGGTCGAGGAAGGCGCCGAGGACGCTGTAGAGGTGCAGGTCCGAGCCGCAGATCGCGGTCGAGGTCACCTCCACCACGGCGTCGGTCGGCTCCACGACGGTCGGGTCGGGGACGTCCTCGACGCTGACGTGCTCGGGCCCCTGCCAGGTCAGTGCGCGCACGTCGGCGTCACTCCGAGATCAGCTCGACGAGCTCGCCGACCCGGTCGTCGGGCCAGCTCCGGGCGACGTCGGCCTGGCTGACGATCCCGACGAGGTCGTGCCCGTCGATCACCGGGAGTCGACGGACCTTGTGCGCCGCTATCGTCCGCAGCGCCTCCTCGATCGAGTCGTCGGCGCCGATGGTCACGGGCTTGCCCTCGGCGAGCTGCCCCGCCGTCGTCGTCGACGGGTCACCGCCCTGGGCGAGGCACTTCACGACGATGTCGCGGTCGGTGAGCATGCCCTTGAGCCGGTCGTCGGTGCCGCAGATCGGCATCGAGCCGACGTCGAGCTCGGCCAGCTGTCGCGCCGCGTCGACCAGCGTCTCGTTCTCGCCCACGCAGCGGGCGTCGGGCGTCATGATGTCGCGTGCCGTGTCCATGGTCTCGCTCCCGTCGTCGGTGCGCCGCCGTCGGCGGCGCTGCCCGGGTCGTACCCGCGATCGGCCGCGGCATGCATGCGACCTCGGGCGGCGCCCCGTCGAACGGGCCGTCGGGGGTTCAGCCGGCCCGACGTGCCGCGCGGTAGGCGGCCAGGCGGTCGTCCTCGCTCATGCCGCCCCAGACCCCGTACGGCTCGCGGACGGCGAGCGCGTGCTCACGGCAGGCGTCGATGACGGGGCAGGCCGCGCACACCGCCTTGGCGGCCTCGTCGCGGCGCCGCCGGACCTGGCCGCGCTCGCCCTCGGGGTGGAAGAAGTCCTCGGGGTCGACCTCGCGGCACGCCCCCTCGAGCTGCCAGCTCCACACGTCCAGCAGCGGTTCGGGAAGTCGGGACAGTTCAGCCATCGGGTGCCTCCTGTGGTCGTCGCGCACGCGGCCCTCAGGCGGCGCGGGTCCTTGGCGTGGTGGCGGTCGTACCGGTCGGGGACGGCGCCGCCGTGCCCCGCCGTGACGCCGCGGCCGGTGTCCCCGCGGCCAGCCTGAGCGTGGCGAGCACGCGGCCGAGCCGGCGGGACACCTGCATCTGACTGACGCCGAGCACGTCGGCGATCTCCTGCTGGGTGTGCTCCTCGACGAACCGCATCCGCAGGAGCACACGGTCGGACCCGGTCAGCCGCCCGCGCAACGGCGCGAGGCTCGCGAGCTCCTCGACCCGCTCGAACGCCCCGTCGTCGGCGGCCGGCAGGTCCTCGCCGATCGGACGGGTGTCCGGGCCGGGAGCGGCGTCGATCGACTGCGGTGCGAAGCATCCGACGGCGGCGCGGGCCTCGCGGACCGCGTGCACGTCGTGCCCGAGCGAACGCGCGAGCTCGGCGTCGGAGGGTGGGGACGCGTGGCGCTGGAGGTGCTCGTCGATTACCCCGCGGATCTCGATCTGCAGCTCCTGCACGGGCCGCGGGGGGCGGACCATCCACCCGCCGTCGCGGAAGTGGCGCTTGAGCTCGCCGAGGATGGTGGCGGTCGCGTAGGCGGCGAGACTGCCGCGGCCGGCGTCGAAACCTCGCACGGCCTTGACCAGCCCGAGGTAGGCGACCTGCTCGAGGTCCTCCGGCTCCGGTCCGCGGCCCCGGAACCGGCGGGCGAGGGTGCGGGCGAGGCCGAGATGCTCGAGCACCGCGTCGTCGTGGTCGGCGTGAGCCGGGTCGGGCGACGGTTCCTGGCCGCGAGATTCGCCGCCGCGTCGGCGTGCGGTGCTGCGTCGCCCGGATCGGTGGGTGCGGGAGCGCCGGCTCCCACGGTGGTCAGCTGTCGGTCGTACGTTCACGGAGGTCCCCCCGAGCAGAACGTGCGCGTCCTGGCGGCTGCATCACCAGGTCTCCAACCTTGCCGAGTCCGTGACGTGTGTCAAACGGAGGCCCTCGGTTTGCCGGACGTCCCCGCGGGTACGTCGGGGGCATGCCCACCCCGCACCGATCCTCCGACGACGAACGGGAGCACGCGATGTCCGACGACGTCCGCAGCACCACGTCGATCGTCGCCTTCCAGCCGCCGCCCGTGCTGCTCGACCACGCCGAGACGAAGGCCGCGATCAACAACTTCAGCACGAACCTCGCGCAGCAGCTCGCCCCGCGGAGCATCCGCGTCAACGCCGTGGCACCGGGCCCGATCTGGACCCCGCTCCAGCCCTCGGACGGCCAGCCGACCGAGGAGCTGCCCGAGTTCGGACGGTCCACGCCGCTGGGCCGGGCCGGCCAGCCCACCGAGGTGGCCCCGGCGTTCGTCTTCCTCGCGTCCCCGGAGTCCAGCTACGTCGTCGGCGAGACGCTCGGCGTCACGGGCGGGATGTTCGGACCGTGACCGGGCTCGTCACGCTCGGTCGCCGGGACACCGCGCGCGCCGTCACGGGCGTCCTGCTGCCGCTGCTCGTCCGCGGCATCATCGTGCGCCGGCCGCGCGCGACCGCCCTCGTCGACCGGCTCGACGCCGACCGGCGCGTCGCCGACGTCCTCGCCGCGCTCCGCGAGCGGTACGGGCCCGGACCCGTCCGGCTGCGCCTGCCGCTGCGAGAGATCGCGCTCCCGCTCGACGTCGGTGACGTCGAGCGACTGCTTGATGACGTCGACACGTTCACCCCGGCCAACCGGGAGAAGGTGGCCTCCCTGAGCCACTTCCAGCCGGCGGGCCTGCTCGTCTCCGACGCCGCACGGCGCCGACTCCGCCGGCCGTTCAACGAGGCCGTCCTCGACCACGGGGCGGACCTGCACCGCCTGCACGAGACGTGCGTCCGTGCGGCCGACGAGGAGATGGGCGCGCTCACCGGGCCGGACCTCACGTGGGTTCGGCTGCGCGCCTCGTTCGGTCGCGTCGCCCGCCGCGTGACGCTCGGAGACCTGGCGCGGGACGACACCCGCGTGACCACGGTCCTCGACCAGCTGCGGGCCCGGGCGAACTGGGCCTTCCTCGTGCCGCGGAGCACGGCGAGGATGCGCGAGCTCGCCGCCTCGCTTCGCGGGTACGTGCTCACGGCCGACCCGAACAGCCTCGCCGGTCTCGTCGCCGCCACACCGGCCGCGCGGGGGACCGCGACGGTCGGCCAGCTTCCCCACTGGCTGTTCGCCTTCGACACCGCCGCCATCGCGGTCCATCGGGCACTCGCGCTGCTGGCGATCCATCCCGAGACCCAGGCGCGCGTCCGGGCGGAGGACCCGGCCGACCACCGGGGGCTGCGTCCGGCCGCGCGGTCCACCGTCCTCGAGTCGCTCAGGCTCTGGCCGACCACGCTCGCGATCCTGCGCGACTCCACGACCCAGACCACATGGCGGGGTCGCGAGGCCCCCGCGGGGACGGCGTTCGTCGTCGTGTCGACGTTCTTCCACCGGGACCCGCGCCGCCACCGCTGGGCCGACCGGTTCACGCCCGAGGCGTGGAGCGACGGCCGCGCCGACGCCGACCGGGGCCTCGTGCCGTTCAGCGCCGGACCCGCCCGGTGCCCGGGGAGAACGCTCGTGCTCGACGTGACGAGCGAGGTGCTCGCCGCGCTCGTGCGCCGCTTCGACGTCGGCCTGGCGGACCCGGCCGACCTGTCCGCCGACGCGCCGCTCCCGCGCACCCTCGCACCGGTCAGGGTGCGACTCACCCTGACGCCGAGGGTCGGCGTCGGGCACGCACAGGAGAAGGAGACCAGCCATGCCCGACCGTAGGGACGACCCCACGACCGAGGAGCTCACCGGCACCGGGGAGGCGCTCGCCGGCGACCCCGCGCAGCGGGAGGAGCCGGACGACCGTCCCACCGGCCGGCCGTCGCAGGCGGAGGGGGAGGACCCGTCGGACGCCCACTCCGAGGACCACCCCGAACCGCCCGGCGGACATCCCTCCCAGGCCGAGGGCGAGCCGGAGGACGGACCGTGAGGGTCGCCGTCGTCGGAGCCTCCGGCAACGCCGGCACCGCGGTGCTGCGCGCACTGGCCGGATCCGCGGAGGTCGACGAGATCGTCGCCATCGCCCGGCGGTTGCCCGAGCCCGACGCAGAGCCGTACGCGTCCGCCACGTGGCACCGCATCGACCTCGCGCTGCCGGCGCGCACCCGGGAGCACGAGGACCGGCTGATCGACGAGATCGCCACGGCGATCCGCGGCGCGGACGCCGTCGTGCACCTGGCCTGGCTCATCCAGCCGAACCGGCAGCGCGACCTCCTGCGGCGAGCCAACGTCACCGGGACGGCGCGGGTCGCCGAGGCGGCGGCACGGGCGGGGGTCCCGCACCTGGTCGTCGCCTCCTCGGTGGGTGCCTACACACCGGTCGACGACGACACGCCCCGCGACGAGTCCTGGCCCACCGAGGGGATCCCCACGTCCCACTACTCGGTGGACAAGGCCGCCCAGGAGCGGGTCCTCGACCACTACGAGGAGCAGCACCCCGACCTGCGGGTCGCACGCCTGCGCCCGGCGCTCGTCTTCGGGAGCGAACCGGCCGCGGAGATCCGGCGGTACTTCCTCGGTCCGCTCGTCCCCGCCGGGTTGCTGCGGCCCGGGCGGCTGCCCGTGATGCCCGTGCCGACGGGTCTGCGCCTGCAGGTCGTCCATGCCGACGATCTCGCCGACGCCTACCTGCGGGTCGTCCTCGAGCGGGCGGCGGGACCCTTCAACATCGCCGCCGACCCCGTGCTCACCGCGCAGGACCTGGCGGACGTCCTCGACCACGGCCGGCTCGTCCGCGTCCCGTCGCGGCTGCTGCGGCCGGCCGTCTCGCTCGCGTGGGAGGCACGCGCGGTCGCCGCCGACGCCGGATGGCTCGACATGGGCATGGCCGTCCCGGTGATGGATGCGACGCGCGCCCGCACGGAGCTCGGCTGGCACCCCCGGCACGACGCCGGCAGCGCGCTGCGCGCGCTCCTGACGGGGATCGCCGACGGGACCGGGATGCCGAGCACTCCGATGCGGCCGGCCGAGGCGTGGCCGACGGACGCCACCCCGGCCGGCGGCGCGCTGCGGTTCCGCGCCCAGGAGTCCGGCGGGACGCCCGCCGCTCACCGGGTTCCCGCGACGCTCGACCGGCACCTGCTCGGCCTCTACCTCTCCGACCACCTCACGGGGGCGACGGGGGGCAGCGCACGCGCGCGACGCATGGCCGACGCCCACGGCCGCACGGAGCTCGGCCCCGAGCTGGCGGACCTGGCGGAGCAGATCGAGTCCGAGCGACTTTTCCTCCGTGACCTCGTCGAGACGCTCGACCTGCGGCCACGCGCGCACCGCCAGGTGGCGGCGTGGGCGGCCGAGCGGATCGGCAGGCTCAAGCTCAACGGACGGCTGGTGGACTCGCCCATGACACCGGTGCTCGAGACCGAGCTCCTGCGCAGTGCCGTCATCGGCAAGCTGGGCGTCTGGGAGGTGCTCGCGCGCCTCGCCGACGAGCTCGGGCTGCCCCGAGCGGTGTTCGACCAGCTCGCCGACGACGCCCGTCAGCAGGCCGAGGTCATCGGCCGGCTGCACGACCGGGTCACCGGCCACGCCTTCGCCACGGCGCGCCAGAAGGACGGGCAGGAGCGGACGGTCGCGGCGCCCGGTGAGTGAGCGCTCAGCCCGATTCGGTGTCGGAGGACACGGTCCCGTTGCCGGCGGGCTGGTGCTCGCGTCCGGCGTCGGACGGGGGGGTGCGGTGGGAACGACGGTGCTCGACCACCCACTCGGCGACCTCGCGGAGCTTGATGTTGTGGTCCTGGGAGTGCCGCCGGAGGAAGGCGAACGCCTGGTCGGCCTCGAGGTCGAACCGCTCCATGAGGATCCCCTGGGCCTGACCGACGAGCTTGCGCGAGTCGACGGCGACCTTCAGCCCCTCGTGCTCGTGCGCCGACGCGATCGCGACCGAGGCGTGCCGGGAGAAGATGTGGGTGACCGCGACGTCCTCCTCGTCGAAGGCGTCCCGCCGGGCCGAGTAGAGGTTGAGCGACCCGTACCGGCGCTCCTGCGTGCGCAGGGGCACGCTGAGCACGCTGCGGAACCCGAGGGCGGCGACGGCCGGGCCCCAGGCCGGATAGCGCGCGTCCGCCCCGACGTCCCCGGAGACGTACTCTCCGCCCTCGGCCGCGGTCAGCGCGTCGAGGCACGGCCCCTCGTCGAGGTGCAGCTGCAGGTGGTGGGCCTCGGCGACCGCCCTCGACGTGGCGGCGGCGGTCTCGAGCCGGTCACGGGCGTGAGTACGCATGATGCCGGCGTCGTCGCACGTGACCGCGGAGCGGGCGTAGTCCGCGATCCGCTCGATCGTCGTGCGACTCCCGGCACCGGACCCGGCCTGCAGGTCGAGCGCCATCCGGGAGAAGAAGTCCTCGTCCGCCACCACACCTCCGTCGTCCGGGCGGCGTGCGTGCCCCCGGGTGGGCGCGGTCCGGCGCGAGCGGCCGACCGTCACCGAGGCGCCAGTCTACCGACTCCTCGGGCGGCCGCACCGGTCTCGGGCCCGGCCGACGGAGACGGGTGGCGCGGGGGATGCGGCCTGCCAGGGACCGCCGGGCGGGCGCCGACGTGCGGGCCGCAGGAACTAGGAGGACGATCGACGCATGCGTGACACGACCGTGGCTGTGCTGGGCGACGGGGGGCGCGCGGAGCTCGTGATCGCCGACGCGCTCGCCGATCGCGGCGCCCGCCCGCACCTGTTGTCCGTGGACCTGGGCTGGCTGACCTCCGTGAGCGCGGCCGTGGCCCGGCTCGACTCGCACGCGGGCGCCGTCGCCGTCCGCTCGCTCGCCGAGGGCGACGTCGAGGGGGCGAGGCTCGTCGCGGTCGGCCCGGTGGCCGCGGACGAGGACGGGTGGGAGACCGTGTGCCGTCGTTGCGGGGAGCGCAACGACGTCACGCTCGTGCGGACGACCGCGCCCCCGCCCGACGCGGACCGGCGCCACCCGGTCCACCCCGCGTTCGCGGCGCTCGCGGAAGCGGTCGCGGACGAGCTCGACCGGGTGGGACCGGGCGCACGAGTCGTCGAGCTCCCGCCGCCTCCCGGGCCATGAGCGCCGGCCGGTCACTAGGCTCGAGGCCGTGCTCACCCCCGCCGACCTGACCGTTCCGCTCATCGCTGCCCCGATGGCCGGAGGGCCGTCGACGCCCGAGCTCGTCGCCGCCGCCGAGCAGGCCGGCGGGACCGGATTCCTCGCGTCCGGCTACGGCGGGGTCGACGCGCTGCTCGAGCAGGTCCGCCGAGCGCGCGAGCTCGGCGCCACCCGGTTCGGCGTCAATCTCTTCGTCCCCGACCCCGAGGCCGCGGACCTCGACGCCGCCCTCGCCTACCGCGACGCCCTCGCGCCCCTGGCCGTCGAGCTCGGCATCGACGAGCTCGGTACGCCGCGCCAGGACGACTCCGGGTTCGACGCCAAGGTCGAGGCCCTGCTCGCGGACCCGGTGCCGCTCGTGTCCTTCACGTTCGGCCTCCCGAGCGGGGAGACGATCACCCGGTTCCACGACGTCGGCACCGCCGTGTGGGTCACCGTCGCGCACGCCCGGGACGCCGAGGCCGCGGTGGCCGCAGGCGCGGACGCGGTCGTGGCGCAGGGGCCAGAGGCGGGCGGGCACCGGTCGACGTTCGCCGTCGTCGACACCCCGGACGACGCCCCGCTGGGCGAGCTGCTGCGCTCCGTGCGCGCGGCGGTGGACGTGCCCGTGGTCGCGGCCGGCGGGCTGACGACGGGGGAGGAGGTGGCGCGGGCGCTCGAGGTCGCGGATGCCGTCCAGGTCGGCACCGCGCTGCTCGACTCCGACGAGGCCGGCACCTCTCCCGGCCACCGCGCCGCGCTGCGCGACCCCGCTCTCACCGCGACCGCCGTCACCCGCGCGTTCACCGGCCGCCCCGCGCGCTCGCTCGTCAACGACCTCGTCCGGCGGTTCGACGCCGTGGCGCCCGCGGCCTACCCCGCGCTCAACCACGTGACCTGGCCGATCCGGCAGGCCGGCGGTGCGGCGGGCGACACCCGGTTCATCCCGCTGTGGGCGGGGCAGCGGTGGCAGTACGCGCCGAGCGGCCCGGCCGCGCGGATCGTCGCCGACCTGTGGGCCGATGCGCAGGCGGCCGGGGCCGGCCGACGCGGCTGACACCCACCGACCGTCGACGGGCAGGATGGCGGCATGATCACCGACACCGACCGCGCCTTCCTCGTCCGCGCCGTCGAGCTGGCCGAGGCGGCGCTCGAGTCCGGTGACGAGCCGTTCGGATCCGTTCTCGTCGCGCCCGACGGCCACGTCCTTCTCGAGGACCACAACCACGTCTCCGGCGGGGACCGTACGCGGCACCCCGAGCTCGTCATCGCCCTTTGGGCTGCGGAGCACCTCGAGCCCGGCGTCGCGGCGCGGTGCGTCGTCTACACCTCGGGCGAGCACTGCGCGATGTGTGCGGCCGCCCACGGCTGGGCGGGGCTGGGGCGGATCGTCTACGCGTCGTCGACCGAGCAGCTGACGCAGTGGTCGCGCGAGCTCGGGCTCCCGTCCGGACCGCTCGCGAGCCTGCCGATCCAGGCGGTCGTACCCGGCGCGGTCGTCGACGGGCCGGACCCGGAGCTCGCCGAGCGGGTGCGCGCTCTGCACGCGGCGAGAGCCGACGCCCGGCGCTGACGGAAGGGACGCCCACAGCGGTTCGGTCGCTCAGCCGTCCGACGGCCCCGGCCGGTCGCGTTCATCTGGCTCGTCAGGTTCACCTGGCTCGCCCCGTCGACCTGGCTAGCGCCGCTTGCCCGGCTTGCCTCACGTGCCCTGTCCGTCGGCCTCGCCTCGCCCACCCGGCTCCCGCAGCGTGGCGAACATCAGCCAGCTGATCGCGGGCATGAGGACGAGCGGGGCGAGCGCCACCTGCAGCGACGTGCGGTCGGCCAGGGCGCCGATCCCCGGGCTCGCCAGGCCGCCGACGCTCACCGCGAGGCCCAGGGTCACCCCGCTCGCCGTCCCCACCCGGCTGGGCAGGTAGTCCTGGCCGAGCGTGATCTGGAGCGAGAAGGGCGTGTACATGCCGATCGACGCGAGCGCGAGGAACGCGTAGATCGAGTAGCCGGGAACCCACACGGCCCCGGCCACCGCGACCGTGCTGACGACGTACGCCCACCGCGAGACCCGGACCCGACCGAACCGCTGGGCGAGGGCGCCGCCGAGCATCGAGCCGACGATGCCCCCGAGATAGAGGACGAACAGCGCGACGAGGCCGGCGCTCTCGCCCCCGTCCACGCGCTCAGCCGCGTACAGCGAGACGAACGCGCCGAGCCCGACGAACGCGATCGAGCGGGTGGCCACTGCGAGGCTGAGGCGGCCGAACGAGGACCAGTCGTCGGGGCGGACGGGTGTCGCCGTCGTGCGGGAGGTCGCGACCTGCCGGGTGAGGACGCGGACGACGGGCAGCGTGAGGACCGCACCGACGAGCGCCGGGAGCACGAGCGCGGGCGTGAGTGCGAGGCCGCCGACGCCGACGCTCAGCCCGACGACGACCGGCGCGAGGGCGAACCCGACATTGCCGCCGGTGGAGAACCAGGCCATCGCCGTGTGGCTGCCGGCGCTCGCCGTGCGCGCGAGCCGGGCCCCCTCCGGGTGGTACGCCGCGACGCCGATGCCCGAGACCCCGATGAAGATCAGGGTGAGGACGTAGTTCTCGCTCACGCCGCCCAGCGCCACGCCGAGCCCGCCGAGGACCGTGCTCACCGGGACGAGCCACGGCATCGACCACCGGTCCGTCAGCGCGCCGAACAGGGGCTGGACGATCGACGACACGAGCGAGGCGGCGAGGACGATCGCCGACGCCGCCGCGTACGTATAGTCCCGCTCGGCGACGAAGAAGGGGACGAGCGCGGCGACCGCCCCCTGGTAGACGTCGACGCACGCGTGCCCGACCGCGAGGAGGGCGATCGAGGTGCGCCGGCGCATGGAAGGAGCGTGCCAGGTCAGCGGCTCGCCGGTGCGGGTAGGCGTCGTCCCGGGCGCGCTGCCGACGAGCTGCTCGCCGGTGCGGGGCACCCTCGCCCGGGTGGTATCACTGCTGATACCGTGGGGCGATGTCCATGACCTTGCGTCTGTCGGACGCAGAATCCAGCGCCCTGCGCCGCCGCGCCGAGCACGAGTCCCGTTCGATGCAGGAGGTTGCGCGCCAGGCCGTGCGCGAGTACATCGAGAACCACAGCCGGTCCGAGCTCATCGACCGAGTGCTCGACGACGAGCTGCCCCGTTACGCGGAGGCGCTCGAGCGGCTCGGCCGGTGATCTACCTGACCCTGGCCGACGTGATCCACGTCGGCGAACGGACCCTCGGGGGCGAGGTGCCGGTCAGGGACCACGGTCTGCTCGACGCGGCGGTGTCTCGTCCTCGCTCCACGGTGCTCGGGTCCGACGCCTACCCGACCCTTGAGGAGAAGGGTGCGGCACTCCTGCACTCGATCACCCGCAGTCACCCTCTCCTCGACGGCAACAAGCGCCTGGGCCTGGCTTCGCTGATCGCCTTCCTCGGCATCAACGGTCGCCGGCTCACCCTGTCCAACGACGAGGCGTACGAGCTGGTGATGAGCGTGGCGGCCGGCGACCTGGACGAGGTGTCGGAGATCGCGGCACGGATCCGGCGCGGGAGCGAGCCCTGGTAGGTCCCGTCATGTCGGCGATCCCGCCGTGTCCTGCGTTTCTGCCGAATCCCGCGGATCGTCGGCCATCCGCGACAGCCGCTGCGCCAGCCGGGCCGCCGCCTCGCGCAGCTCGGGCGGCTCGAGGATCTCGGCGTCGTAGCCGAGGGAGGCCACGTGCATGGCGATCCAGTCGAGCTCCGTGCCGCCGGAGATGAGCACGCACCACCCGTCGGCCTCCTCCTCGACGCGCCCGGCGGTCGCCGGGACGAGCGCCCGCACGTCCTCCGCCGCCGCCCGCAGGCGGACCCGGGCGACGAACGCGTAGGGCGACGTCGTCACCGACCGCTGGACGTACTCCACCGGGTCCGGGTGGTCGCGCGGGGTGAAGCGCCAGGTGGAGGCCTCGACCGCGCGCATCCTGTCGAGCCGGAACGTGCGCCAGCCGTCCCGGTCGACGTCGAACGCCATGAGGTACCAGTGCATCCCCACGGACACCATGCGCACGGGCTCGGCCGTCCGTTCGCTCTCGTCCCCGCCGCGCGCCGTGTACCGGAAGCGCACCCGGACCGAGTCGCGGCAGGCGCGGGCGAGGCGGACGAGCAGGTCGGCGTCGATCGTCGAGTGGGGGCCGACGACGGCGCCCGTCGCGTCGTAGAGCGCCCGCACCTCGGCGCGCAGGCGCGGCGGCAGCACCTGGTCGAGCTTGGTCAGCGCGCGCAGCGCAGCCTCGCCCACGCCGGCCACCGTGCCGCCGGCGGCCAGGCGCAGGGACAGGGCGGTGGCGGCGGCCTCGTCGGCGTCGAGCAGGAGGGGAGGGAGACGCGTCCCGGCGCCGAGCCGGTACCCGCCGCCGATCCCGGGCGCCGCCTCCACCGGGTAGCCGAGCCGGCGCAGCCGCTCGACGTCTCGGCGCACCGAGCGCGGCGTGACGTCGAGCTCGTCGGCGAGCTCGGCGGCGGTCCACTGCGAGCGGTGCTGCAGCAGACCGAGCAGCCGCAGGACCCGTTCGGTCGTCCCCTCGGTGCGCATGCGGACACTCTTCCACCGAACGCGGACCGGATCTGTCCTTGTTCTCCGTCACGGTGTGGTCATGAGCGAACCGACAGCGACCCTGACCGACACGTCCTGGAACGCGCTGCTCCGGGACCAGACCGACTGGCACCTGACCAACCAGGTCCGCGAGCGCCTCACCGGGCTGACCGACGACGAGTACCTCTGGGAGCCCGCCCCCGGTGCCTGGAACGTCCGCCCGCGCGGGACCGGGAGGGCCCCGGTCCAGGCCGGCTCCGGCGAGATGACGATCGACTTCGCCTTCCCGCCGCCCGAGCCCGCCCCGATGACGACGATCGCCTGGCGCCTCGGCCACGTGATCGTCGGCGTGCTGGCGGTGCGCAACGCGGCCCACTTCGGCCGCGCGGCCGCCGACTACCAGTCCTTCGACTACGCGCCGACGGCGGACGCCGCCCTCGCCCAGCTGGACGAGGAGTACGCGCGGTGGACCGAGGGGGTCGCGAGCCTGGGGGAGGACGGCCTCGCGCGGCCCTGCGGCGAGGCGGAGGGCCCGTTCGCGGAGGACCCGATGGCGCGGCTCGTCCTGCACATCAATCGCGAGCTCGTCCACCACCTCGCCGAGGTCGCCCTCCTGCGCGACCTCCACCTGCACACGACGGGCGAGAGCTCCGGAGGGGCGGTGCAGTCATGAGCGCGACGGTCCAGATCACGTTCGACGCCCACGACCCGCGCGCCCTGTCGATCTTCTGGCGCGAGGTCCTCGGCTACGTCCACCCGGCGCCGCCCGGCGTCGACCTGCCCGACGGCGCCGAGCCGCTCGCCGCCTGGGACGAGTTCCTCGAGGCGGCCGGGGTCCCGGAGGAGCAGCGGAACTCGTCCTCCGCTCTCGAGGACCCGGACGGCGTGGGCCCGCGGATCTTCTTCCAGCAGGTCCCCGAGGACAAGGTGGCGAAGAACCGCGTCCACCTCGACGTCCGCACGGCCTCCGACCTCAGCGGCGCGCCGCGGATGGCCGCGCTCGAGGCCGAGTGCGACCGCCTGGTCGGGCTCGGGGCGTCGCGGCTGCGTCGGCACGAGCCCGAGCCGCCCCTGAGCATCGGCTTCATCGTCATGGCCGACCCGGAGGGCAACGAGTTCTGCCTCGACTGACCCGCAGGCCGAGTAGGCCCCGTGGGGCTCGAACCCACAACCCACGGATTAAAAGTCCGTTGCTCTACCGATTGAGCTAGAGGCCCGCGAGCGCACAGGTTACGTCGGGATCGGAGCGACGCGTGAATCCCGACGACGACGAACCACCGACCACCCACGCACAGAGAGGGCACCCTGATGAGCACGCTGCACGGACTGACCACGATGGTCCTCACCGCCGACGACGTCGACGCCGCCGCGCGCTGGTACGCCGACGTCCTGGGCGCCGAGCCCTACTTCCGGCGCCCGGAGACCGGCCCCGCGGCCTACGTCGAGTTCCGGGTCGGACCGGACGAGGACGAGCTCGGCCTCATGGACCGCAGCTACCTGCCGGGCGCGGCGGGCCCGGGGACGTCGACCACGTACTGGCACGTCGACGACGTCGCGACCACGCTCGCCGACCTCCTCGCGCGCGGCGCCACCCCCGCCGAGTCGTTGACCGAGCGCGGGGAAGGATTCGTCACCGCGTCGGTGATCGACCCGTTCGGCAACATGCTCGGCCTCATGCACAGCCCGCACTGGGCCGGCCGGCACTGACGTCGACCGACTCAGCCGGCCGGCGGCTCTTCGGCCGGCGGCTGTCCGCCCGTGAACCGCGCGGGGGCGTCGGGGTCGAGCGCGGCGTCGATGCGCTCGCGCATGTCGTCCGTCATCTCCGGCAGGTCCGTCAGGTCGAACCACCGGGCCTCGGTGTTCTCCTCGTCGGCGGGGTAGGGCTCGCCGGAGATCCACGAGCAGCGGAAGGCGAGGGTGACGTACTGCGCGACGTCGCCGTTCGGGTACGTCATCGGCCCCGAGGTGCTCACGTGCACGAGCCGGTCCGCCCGCGCCCGCACGCCGGTCTCCTCGAGCACCTCGCGCACGGCCGTGTCCGCCACCTGCTCGCCCGGGTCGACGATCCCGGACACCGGAGTCCACCTGCCGTTGTCCGCGCGCCGCACGAGCAGGACCTGGTGCTGCGCGGGGGAGGTGGGGTCCTCCCGGACGACCACCGCGGAGGCGCCCGTCATCCACAGCAGGGCGTGCCCCACGTGCTCGCGGAGCTCGAGGATGAAGTCGGGGGTCGGCACGGTGTCAGGCGATCTGGACGGGGTCGGCGTGGTCGTCGGCGGGCAGGTCGCCGTCGATCGTGGCCGCGACCTGCAACGTCCGGAAGTTGATCCCGCCGCCGTAGGAGGAGAGGAAGGCGTTGTCGGCGGCGTCGCGGCCGGTCGAGATGCGCAGGAGGGGCTGGCGGGGGGCGAGACGCGTCGCGTCGATCGCGTGCCAGCGGTTCTCGTGCCACGCCTCGGCCACGGCGTGGAAGTCCATCGGGGAGAGCCCGGGCGCGTACACCGAGGTCACGCGGGCGGGCACGTCCATCGCGCGCAGGAGGGCGACGACGAGGTGCGCGTAGTCCCGGCACACCCCCTGGCGGGCGAGCATCGTCTCGACCGCGCCGTCGGTCGGCCGAGAGGAGTCCCGGACGTAGGCGAGCGACGTGTTCACCCACGACTCGACGGCACGGACGAGCTCGAGGCCCGTCAGCCCGGCGAACTGCGAGCGCGCGAACCGGAAGAGGCGGTCGGACTCGGCGTACCTCGAGGGGCGCAGGAACTCGAGCAGCTCGGCCGGCTCGTCCATGTCGCCGAGGTCCCCGTCCCCGCCGACCTGCGCCTCGTAGTCGAGCGTGAGCGGCGTGCCGAGCTCGGTGTCGTCCGGCAGGTCGAGGACGTGGGTGACGGTGCCGTGCCGGCCGACGAACTCGACGAGGTCGACCTCGCTCTCCCCGAGCCGGCAGACGAGCCGCTCGTCGATCGTCAGGCCCGGCTGGCGGGCCACCGAGACGAGGAAGGCGAGGCGGGTCGCGCCGCGGCGGGTGGTCATCTGGAGGCTGGCGGTGACGGAACGCTGCACGCTCGCCAGCGTAGGTGCCACCGCACGAGCGCTCGACCCGGAGGCCTCCGGCGACGAGATGCGCGACAATGGCGGACGCCGCCCGGCCGTCCGCCGGGCACGCCGAAGGAGGTCGACATGAACGAACCACGACGACCCCGCCGGCCCGCGATGCTCGACCCCGCCGTGGCGGAGGGCATCGAGGGCGACGAGGACCCGGCCACCCGGTCCGAGCTCGCGCACACGACCGCGCGCCTCATCGTCGACGGCGGCCGCCGCGACTCCGGGACCGACCCCGACCTGCTCGACCGGCTCGTCACCCTCGTCGACTCCGAGGGCCTCGACACGATCGCCGAGCTCTGGTCGCGCAGCCCCGCCGCCACGCTGCCCGGCGCGCTGTGGCGGCTCTACCTGCTGCGCGAGTGGGTGCGCCGCGACCCGGCCACCGTGGCCGCCCGCTACCGCGAGGGGCTCACCCGCGCCGAGGTGGCCGGCGCCGTCGCCGGCGTGGCCGCGCCCAACGGTCCCGACGAGGTCGTCGGCGTGGTCGACCAGGTCCTCTCCGGCGTCTACGCCGGTGACCTCGCCGTCGCGCTCGACCGCGCGGCCGCGTTCCTCCGCGTGCTCGCGACCGGGTCCGCGCTGCACGCGGACCACGAGGAGTCCGAGGGCGACGGCGCCGACCTCGCGTTCGAGATCACCCGCCGCGCCGGCGGGCTGCTCGGCACCGCGGAGGACCTCGAGGCCGCCGCCACCCTGCACGGCAGCGGCCAGCTCGACTGAGCCCCGCCCACCAGCACGTGCCCGACCGAACGGGAGATCCACCCATGCGCACCGCCGACCGCCTGAGCGCCGACGAGGCCGACGCCGTCCGAGCACTCGCCGCCGAGGCCGAGGCCGCCGACGGGGTGGGCCCCCTCGACGAGCAGACCCTCCTCCGGCTCGCCCCCGACTCCGCCCGCGCGGCCACGCACCTGCTGCTCGAGGACGAGGACGGCGCGCTGCTCGGCTACGCCCAGGTCGCCGACGGCTCGGGCGAGCTGGTCGTGGCCCCCGCCGCCCGGCGGCGCGGACTCGGCCGGCAGCTGCTGGTCGCGGCGCGTGAGATCGGCGGCGACGTCTCGGTGGAGGGGACGTCCGGTACCGACGCGGGCCTCGCCGTCTGGGCGCACGGCGACCTCCCCGGCGCCCAGGCGCTCGCGGGCTCGCTCGGCCTCACGCGCGTGCGCGAGCTCCTGCGGATGGGGGCCCAGGTCCGCACCGACGACGCGCCACAGCCGCCGGCCGGGACCCGGATCGAGACCTTCGACGTCGATGCGCACGCCGAGCCCTGGCTGCGGGTCAACGCGCGGGCGTTCGCGACCCACCCCGAGCAGGGGCGGATGACGCGCGCCGACCTCGACGAGCGTCTCGCGCAGCCGTGGTTCGACGCCGAGCTGCTCCTCCTCGCGTACGACGAGGCGAACGAGGCGGCCGACGACGACGGACCCCGCGCCCCCGATCCGCTCGGTTTCATCTGGATGAAGCCGGGAGATCCGGGCGAGGCGGAGCTGTACGTCCTCGGCGTGGACCCGTCGGCGCAGGGCCGCGGACTCGGCCGCGACCTCACGGCCCGCGGCCTGGCGGAGGTGGCCGCGCGCGGGCGGAGCTCGGTCGACCTCTACGTCGAGGGGGACAACGCGCCGGCGCTCGCGACCTACGAGCGGCAGGGCTTCGCGGTCGTCGAGCGGCACAGCCAGTACGCCTGACCCTCCGCAGCGCCACCTGACCGCGAGGTGGTTGGATGGCGCCATGAGCTCCTCCTCCGCGCCGCACGGCACCGACGAGCACACCCCCGACCTGCACGAGGACCGCGAGGACGTCGAGGCGCGGGTCGCGCGGCAGCTGACCGGCGAGGGCGCCCAGGGCGGCCCGGGCGACTCCGCCACCGACGGTCCGCCGACCTTCGTCATCCAGGGCAGCCCCGCGGACCCCGAGGACGAGGAGCCCGCGACGGCGGACGGCGACCTGCCGGACGACCGCTTCGCCGACCGCGAGATCAGCTGGCTCGCCTTCAACCAGCGGGTGCTCGAGCAGGCGGAGGACCAGAGCCTCCCGATCCTCGAGCGCGCGTGGTTCCTCGGCATCTTCGCCTCCAACCTCGACGAGTACTTCATGGTCCGCGTCGCCGGCCTCAAGCGCCGGATCAGCACGGGCCTCGCGGTGCCGGGCGCATCCGGCCTGAGCCCGCGGCAGGTTCTCGAGCGCATCGGGGCCGGCGCGCAGGAGCTGATGTCCCGCCACGCGAAGGTCTTCCTCGACGACGTGCAGCCCAAGCTCGCCGAGGAGGGCATCGACATCCTCCACTGGGGCGAGCTCGCGGACAGCGAGAAGGAGCGCCTGCACAAGTTCTTCCGCACCCAGATCTTCCCGGTGCTCACGCCGCTCGCGGTCGACCCGGCGCACCCCTTCCCCTACATCTCGGGCCTCTCGCTCAACCTCGCGGTCCTCGTGCGCAACCCCGAGACGGGGATGGAGCACTTCGCCCGCGTCAAGGTGCCGGCGCTGCTGCCGCGGTTCATCGCCGTCGACGCCGAGGGCCGCCCCTACCGCCCGGAGGACGTGCCGGAGGACGCGGGCGGCCGCACCTCCTACGTCCCGCTCGAGGAGATCATCGGGCAGCACCTCGACGCCCTGTTCCCGGGCATGGAGATCGTCGAGCACCACACGTTCCGCGTCACCCGCAACGAGGACCTCGAGGTCGAGGAGGACGACGCCGAGAACCTGCTCCAGGCCCTCGAGAAGGAGCTCTCCCGCCGGCGCTTCGGCCCGGCCGTCCGCCTCGAGGTCGAGGAGCACATCTCCGAGCGGGTGCTCGACCTGCTCGCGCGCGAGCTCGGCGTCGGCGAGCAGGAGATCTACCGCCTGCCCGCGCCGCTCGACCTCACGGGCCTCAACGTCATCCACGACCTCGACCGCCCGCACCTCAAGTATCCCAAGTACGTGCCGGTCACGGCGGCGGGCCTGGCGAAGGTCGAGTCGGCGAACCCGACCGACATCTTCGCCGCCATCCGCGAGCGCGACGTCCTCCTGCACCACCCCTACGACTCGTTCTCCACGTCGGTCCAGCAGTTCCTCCAGCAGGCCGCGAAGGACCCGAAGGTCCTCGCCATCAAGCAGACGCTGTACCGCACCTCGGGCGACTCGCCGATCGTCGACGCCCTCATCGCCGCCGCCGAGGCCGGCAAGCAGGTCCTCGCGATCGTCGAGATCAAGGCCCGGTTCGACGAGCAGGCGAACATCGAGTGGGCGCGCAAGCTCGAGGAGTCGGGCGTCCACGTCGTCTACGGGATCGTCGGCCTCAAGACGCACTGCAAGCTGTCGATGGTCGTGCGCCAGGAGGCGGACGGGCTGCGCCGCTACTGCCACGTGGGCACCGGCAACTACCACCCGAAGACGGCCCGCGGCTACGAGGACATCGGGATGTTCACGTGCCACCGCGACGTCGGCCAGGACCTCACGCGCCTGTTCAACCAGCTCTCCGGCTACGCGCCGAGCACGAGCTACCACCGCCTGCTCGTGGCCCCGCGCGACATCCGCCCCGGCCTGCTCGAGGGCATCGAGAAGGAGATCGCCCACCACGAGGCGGGCCGCCCCGCGTGGATCAAGATCAAGGTCAACTCGATCGTCGACGAGCGCCTCATCGACGGCCTGTACCGGGCGAGCCGCGCGGGCGTCCCGGTCGACGTCGTGGTCCGCGGCATCTGCGCCATCAAGGTCGGCCTGCCGGGCACCGGCGCCAACCTCCGGGTCCGCTCGATCCTCGGTCGCTTCCTCGAGCACTCCCGGATCTTCGCCTTCGCGAACGACGGCGACCCGCAGGTGTGGATCGGCTCCGCGGACCTCATGCACCGCAACCTCGACCGCCGCGTCGAGGCCCTCATCCGCATCGTCGACCCCGGCCAGCGCGAGCGCCTCGTCGAGCTCGTCGACCTCGCCGCCTCGGACGAGACGTCCTCGTGGCGCCTCGGCCCCGACGGCTGGACCAGGGTCACGCACGACGCCGACGGCAACCGCCTGCGCGACGTCCAGCAGCACCACATGCGCCAGGCGCGACGGCGGGTCGCGAGCTCGAGGTGAGCCGGGGGAACGTCCGGGCCGCCGGCCTGGTCGTCTGGCGCGAGGAGGGCCGGCGGCTCGAGGTCCTCCTCGTCCACTCGCCGCGGTACGACGAGTGGGGCTTCCCCAAGGGCCACCTCGACCCGCACGAGACCCTCCAGGAGTGCGCCGTCCGCGAGGTGGCAGAGGAGACCGGCGAGCTCGTCGTCGTCGGCCAGCCCCTCGGGGTCGTGCGCTACCGGCTGCGGGACGGGCGCCGGAAGCACGTCAGCTACTGGGCGAGCAGCGCGGCGACGCCCGACGGCGCCTGGTCCCGGGTGCGCCGCGTCCCGCCGGCGGCGTCCGCCGACGAGATCGACGAGACGCGGTGGATGTCCGTGCGCGACGCCGAGAAGGCCCTCGTGCACGACGGCGACCGCGAGGTCCTCGGCCGCCTCGTCGACCAGTGGAAGGACTCCCGCCTCGACACCTGGACGGTCCTCCTCGTGCGGCACGCCCGCGCGCGGGCGCGGAAGTCGTGGAAGGGCTCCGAGGCGACCCGGCCGCTCACGGTGGGCGGCGCGGTCCAGGCGGTCGGCATGGGGTCGCTGTTCTCGGCCTACGGGGTCGAGCAGCTCGTCAGCTCGCCGTGGGAGCGCTGCCGGGCGACCCTCGCCTCGTACGCGGAGCGCGGCGGCATCGAGGTCGACCTCCACGAGGAGCTGACCGAGGCCGCCCACGAGCGCCGGAAGCGCCCCGTCCGCGACCTCGTGGCGGCCGCGCTCAGCCGCCCCACCCGGCCCACGGCGATCTGCACGCACCGCCCCGTGCTGCCCACGGTGGTCGCCACGCTGCTCGACCGGGCGCCCCACGCCCTGCGCCGCACGGTCCCGGACAAGGACCCCTTCCTGCGGACCGGCGAGATGCTGGTCGTGCACTGCGCGCGCCGGGCGCGGCACGGCCCCGTCGTCGTCGCCGTCGAGCGGGTCCGCGCCGTCGAGGACGAATGAGCGCAGACTCACCCTCCGGATGATCGCCCGTGCGCGCGGGGGTGTCCCCGGGCCGGGAACGGCCCCCGACGACGACGAACCACCACCCACCGGCACCCCTCCAGAACGGCGTCCGCCCAGGTCGGCGCGGCTGTGGCCCGGTAGACCGGGACTGTCTGATCCCACCGTCATGCGTCCGAAAAATCCTGGTCAAGCCGTGGCCCGTGGTCAATCTGTGACTGAGGTGACTGGTCGAGTTCACCGATTGTTCACTTACGACGTGATGTCCGTACACCCGCGGTGCCTAACGTCCCCACGTGGTCGGGCTTTCCCGAACCGGACTCCACTTGTAGAGGATGGAAATACCGTGAAGCTTGCTGGTTCCCGCCGTCTGGCCGGCCTGGCCGCCGTCGGCGCTGTCGCCATGACCCTTGCCGCCTGTGGCGGCGACGACGCTGAGTCGACCGAGGAGGAGACCTCGGAGGAGGAGTCCTCCGAGGAGGAGGACACCGAGTCGGAGTCCGAGGAGGCCCCCTCGGAGTCCGAGTCCGAGGAGTCGCCCTCCGAGTCCGAGTCCGAGGGTGGCGACGCCGGTGCGTCCGGCCCGCAGGACCTCGGCATCGACTACGCCTCGCTGTCCGGCACGCTCAACGGCTCGGGCGCCTCCTCGCAGGAGACCGCCATGCAGGCGTGGCGTGACCAGTTCGGCCAGGAGTCGGACGTCACCGTCAACTACAACGCCACGGGCTCCGGCACCGGCCGCGAGCAGTTCGTCGGTGGCCAGGTCTCCTTCATCGGCACCGACTCCTACTTCGAGGGCGACGAGCTCGCCGCCGCCGAGGAGCGTTGCGGTGGGAACCCGATCGTCGAGCTGCCGACCTACGTGTCGCCGATCGCCGTCACGTTCAACCTCCCGGGCGTCGACACCCTCAACCTCACCCCGGAGACCGTCGCCGGCATCTTCAACGGCGACATCACCTCCTGGGACGCCGAGGAGATCGCGGCGGACAACCCCGACGCCGACCTCCCCGCGCTCCCGGTCATCCCGGTCAACCGCTCGGACGACTCCGGTACCACGGAGAACTTCCAGCAGTGGCTGCAGGAGTCGGGCTCGGGCTGGGAGCACGAGCCGTCCGACGTGTGGCCGATCGACGGCACGCAGTCGGCCCAGGCCACCTCGGGCGTCGTCCAGCTCGTCACCGGCACCGAGGGCGCCGTCACGTACGCCGACGCCTCGCAGATCGGTGACCTCGGCACCGCCGCGATCGGCCTCGGCGACGGCAACTTCGTCGAGTACTCGGCCGAGGCCGCCGCGGCCATCGTCGACGGCTCGGAGCCCGCGGAGGGCGCCACCGAGACGCAGCTGACGATCAACCTGCAGCGCGACGGCTCGATCCCCGACGCGTACCCGATCGTCCTCATCTCGTACCACGCCGCCTGCTCGGTGTACGAGGACGAGGCCGAGGCCGCCAACGTCCAGGGCTTCCTCGCCTACATCGCCTCCGCGGAGGGCCAGTCGGCCGCCGAGGAGTTCGGTGTCGCCCCGATCTCGGACAACCTGCGTGGCCAGGTCAACACCGTGATCGAGCAGATCTCGGCCGGCTGACCCACGCCTGACCACGTCGACGGTCCGGCCCCGAGCGGGGCCGGACCGTCGACGCGCTCACCGACATCCCCTCGGGCTCGTCGGGTCCACCCCGGCCCGGCGCGGCCGGCCCACCCCACCGCCACGGCGACTGGAGCCACCCCGTGTCTGAAGCTGTCACCACCTCCGCACCGCCAGCTGAACGCCCACCGTCCAAGCGGGTCGACGGAGGCAAGGTCCGCACCGGCGACCGGGTCTTCAACGGACTCTCGTTCGCCGCGGGCGCCGTCATCATCGCGGTCCTCGGCGCCGTCGCGCTGTTCCTGCTCCTGCAGTCGATCCCCGCGCTGACCTCCAGCTCGGAGGACGTGGCCGCCGCCGCGCCGTTCACGAGCGGCAACGGCTTCTGGGCCTACGCCGGGATCACGATCTTCGGCACGCTGCTCGCGTCGATCATCGCGCTGATCATCGCCGTCCCGTTCGCGATCGCGATCTCGCTGTTCATCTCGCACTACGCGCCGCGCCGCATGTCCTCCGCGCTCGGGTACGTCATCGACCTGCTCGCCGCCATCCCCTCGGTCGTCTTCGGTCTGTGGGGCATGCGCCTGCTCGAACCGCTCCTGCGCCCCGCGTTCACGTGGGTCTCCGAGACCTTCACGCCCGTGCTCGAGTGGATCGCCGGCAACTGGGGCGACTCCGAGCTCGGCCAGGACCCCGAGCAGTGGTACGGCGGCCTGCCGGGCTTCAGCTACATGGCGGAGAACTTCGAGTGGTGGCCGATCTCGCCGTTCCTCTTCGACTTCACCCCGCCGGCCCGCAACATCCTCATGGGCGGGCTCATCCTCGCCATCATGATCCTGCCGATCATCACGTCCCTGTGCCGCGAGGTCTTCCTGCAGACCCCGCGCCTGCAGGAGGAGGCCTCGCTCGCGCTGGGCGCCACCCGCTGGGAGATGATCAAGCAGACGGTGCTGCCCTTCGGCCGCTCCGGCATGGTGTCCGCGTCGATGCTCGGCCTCGGGCGCGCCCTCGGCGAGACGATGGCCCTCCTCATGGTCCTCTCGCCCGGCCTCGCGGTTAACTTCTGGCTCATGTCCCCGGGGCAGCACGCGACGATCGCCTCGCAGATCGCGCTGTCGTTCCCCGAGGCGCACGCCACCGGTGACCCGGTCGCCGGCCAGGACGTCCTCATCGCGATCGGCCTGATGCTGTTCATCCTCACCTTCGTCGTCAACTACATCTCCCGGGCCATCGTCGCCCGGTACGCCGAGTTCTCGGGAGCCAACGCATGAGCGACACCGACCCCACCGGCCACGTCGGGCGGGAGACCGCCGCGAACGACCAGCTGACGACCAACGCCGGTGCGGCGCTGGGCAAGCGGGTCGGCGACGGCCCGCCGACGCGCGCCCACGGGGCGCCGTCCATCACGAGCCACGGCCGCCGCCTGCCCGGGTGGGTGCAGTGGGTCGTCATCGCCTTCGCGCTGGCCGTCGGCATCTTCTTCGGCATGCGCACCGAGACCTTCGGGCCGGCGGTCGAGACCTGGTCGGACCCGGAGCGCGAGTCGCAGTACTCGCTGCCGCTCCTGACCATCGGGCTCTACGCCGTCGTCACCTACATCGTCGTCATGATCCTCGTGGCCTACCTCTACGAGGGACGTCGCTACGGCGGCGACCGGGTGGCCACCACGATCATCGGCGGCGCGTTCCTGGTCGCGCTCCTCCCGCTCGTCTCCCTCCTGTGGACCTCCATCCAGCAGGGCATCGCGGCGATCTCGTGGAGCTTCCTCACGCACAACAACGTCGGCGCGTCCATCGCGGACGTCGAGACCGGCCTCGGGCACGCGATCATCGGCACGCTCTACGTCACGCTGCTCACGGCGCTCGTCGCCATCCCGCTCGGCATCTTCACGGCGATCTACCTCGTCGAGTACGGCAAGGGCCCCTTCGCCCGCGCCGTCACCTTCCTCGTCGACATCATGACGGGCATCCCCTCGATCGTCGCCGGACTGTTCGCCGTCGCGATGCTGACGATGGTCATGGGCCAGCTCGGGTTCGACAGCGCGCCGGCCTACCGCTCCGGCGCGATGGGTGCGGTCGCGCTCATCGTCCTCATGACCCCCATCGTCGTGCGCAACACCGAGGAGATGCTGCGGCTCGTGCCCAACGAGCTGCGCGAGGCCTCCTACGCGCTCGGCGTGCCGAAGTGGCTGACGATCGTCAAGGTCGTCCTGCGCACCTCGGTCGCGGGCATCATCTCGGGTGTCGTCATCGCCGTCGCCCGCGTCATCGGTGAGTCGGCCCCGCTGATGATCACCGCCATGTCGACCGACGTGTTCAACTACAACCCGTTCGACAACTACATGATGACGCTGCCGGTGTACGTCTACAACACGTTCCGCACCGGCAACTTCGAGGCATCCTGGGGCGGCGCGCTCGTCCTCATCTTCATCGTCCTCGTCTTCAACCTCATCGCCCGCTTCGTGGCGGCGATGTTCGCGCCGAAGGGCGAGCGGTGAGCGCCGGCATGACGCACGCACCGACCACCCGTACGGCCTCCCGCACCGCCACCGTCCCCCTCGGCCACCGGCCGGCCCTGAACGGAAGGATCTGACCGAGTGTCCAAGCGCATCGAGGTCAAGGACCTCAACATCTACTACGGCTCCTTCAAGGCGGTCGAGGACGTCACCGTCACCATCGAGCCCCGCTCGGTCACGGCCCTCATCGGCCCGTCCGGCTGCGGCAAGTCGACGTTCCTCCGCACGCTCAACCGCATGCACGAGGTCATCCCCGGCGCGTACGTCGACGGCGAGGTGAACGTCGACGGCCAGAACCTCTACGCCCCCGGCGTCGACCCCGTGGACGTCCGCGGCATGGTCGGCATGGTCTTCCAGCGCCCCAACCCGTTCCCCACGATGTCGATCGCGGAGAACGTGCTCGCCGGCGTGCGCCTCAACAACCGGCGCATCAGCCGCTCCGACGCCGAGGCGCTCGTCGAGCGCTCCCTGCGCGGCGCGAACCTGTGGAACGAGGTCAAGGACCGCCTCGCGCGGCCCGGCTCGTCCCTCTCGGGCGGTCAGCAGCAGCGCCTGTGCATCGCCCGCGCGATCGCCGTCAAGCCCGACGTCGTCCTCATGGACGAGCCCTGCTCGGCGCTCGACCCCATCTCCACGCTCGCGATCGAGGACCTCATCGCCGAGCTGAAGGAGAACTACACGATCGTCATCGTCACGCACAACATGCAGCAGGCGGCGCGCGTGTCGGACAAGACGGGATTCTTCAACATCCAGGGCACCGGCAAGCCCGGTCGGCTCATCGAGTACGACGTCACCGAGACGATCTTCCAGAACCCGGCCAACCAGCAGACCTCGGACTACGTCTCCGGCCGCTTCGGCTGACCTCGCACCACCACGCACGACGACGAACGGCGCCGCACCCTCGCAGGGTGCGGCGCCGTTCGCGGCTGTGCGGGGGCCGGTCGGGGGTACGCGCCGACCGGCGGGGATCAGCTGGCCGAGCCCTCGGCGGAGCCGGTCGTGGGCGAGCTGGTCGAGAGGATGCAGATGCCGTCGCGGTCGTCCGCCTCGTCCCACGTCTCCTGGGTGGGCGTGAGGAGCTGGACCATGTACTGGCTCGAGGCGTAGTCGGTCCCGACGTAGCCCTCGAACGCGTCCGCGCAGGCGGTCTCGAGCTCGGTGCCGACCTCGGTCTGGCCCGGGAACTCGTCGCCGTCGAAGGTGTGGACGAGGTAGACCTCGCCGGTGTGCTCGTCCTCGCAGTCGACCTCCGGGATCTCGGAGACCTGGCCGCCGGTCGCGTCGGACATGTCGAGGCACTGGCCGGCCTCGAACTGCTGGACGGTCGAGCCGCAGGCGGCGAGGAACGGGACGGCGAGCGCGGCGGCGGCGACGGCGGCCGCGCGGCGGGCGTGGGTGGCGCGCATGGGGGAGGAGTCCTTCCGGAAGGGAGAGAGGTCGGAGCCGGTGAGGCCTTGGGAAGGATATCGCCAGCGGGGGCCCGGAAACCCCGCTCGACCGGGGGACTTCAGCCCATGGGGAGCGCGGTGAGGCTCTGGTGGACGATGCCGGCGAGCAGGGCGGAGACGATCCCGACGGCGGGGAGGGTGACGAGCCACGCCACGAGCACCCGGCGGGCGGTCGACCACCGCATGCGGCCGGGCGTGACGAGGCCCGAGCCGATCATGGCCGACCCGATCGTGTGGGTCGTCGAGACCGGCAGCCCGGGGGCGAGCGCGACGACGCCGAGCACCGTCACCGCGGCTCCCTGGATGAACGCCCCGCGGGTGACCGCGCGCCCGACCATGAGGTCGCCGAGGGTGGCGATGATCCGGCGCCCGCCCATCGCCGTCCCCGCGGCGAGGGCGCACGCGGTGGCGACGACGACCCAGGCCGGCACCTCCCCGGCGGGCCGACCGGCGAGCGTGAGGGCGAGGACGAGCACGAGGACCGACTTCGCGCTGCCGAGCAGGCCGATGAGCATCGCCGACGCGGTGGTCGCGGCGGCCAGCGCGACGCGGGCGGCCGGTTCCACCCGGTCGGCGGGGGTGGACATCGCCAGCCTGCGGCCCAGCTGCGTACCCGCGTAGGTCACCGCCAGCGCCGCCACGGCGCTGAGGACCATGGGGGCGAGGACACCGGTGCCGAGCCGCGCCCAGTCCACGCGCGCGCCGCTCGTGGCCGCCGCGCCGGCCAGGGCGCCGACGAGCGTGTACGTGGTCGAGACCGGGAGGCCGAGGCGGGCCGCGAGCGCGAGCCAGCCGGTCGCGCAGGCGAGCGCCACCGCGAGGACCGCGAGGCCGGGGTCGCCGCCCGGCAGCTCGGCGACGCCGAGGCCCGCCTGGTCGGACAGGGCCGGGTGGAGCCACCAGCCCGCGAGCGACCCGACGAGCACCATGACGGCCGCCCACCGGGTGGCCGAGCGCGGGCCGAGGGAGCGGGTGGCCACGGCGGTGGCCACGGCGTTGGAGGCGTCCTGGACCCCGACGGAGAACGTGAACCCCAGGCCGAGCAGGACCGCGAGCGCGAGGAGGACGTCCGTCACCGGCGGCCGGCTCCCGCCGCGAGGATCCGCATGTCGACGACGACGTCGGCGCAGCCCGCGACCGCGTCGGCGAGCGCGGCGAGGACGACGTGGGGGGCGGCCGCGGGGGAGCGGTCGGTCGTGGCAGAGGTCGACGCCGTGCGGACGGCCCGCTGGAGGGAGGCCTCGAGGTCCTCCCGGACCCGGGCTGTCTCGCGGGCGATGTCGGCGAGCCGCCCCGTCGCGCGCAGCGCCCCGGTGGCGACGCCCACCAGCTCGGCGGCCCGCAGCACCTCGTCGGCGGCGTGGACGACCGAGTGGTGCGTGGGGGCGGACCGGTCGGCGAGCAGCGTGCGGGACACCCGCAGCAGCGTGCGCACGACGACGCGCTGGGCCGAGAGCACGCGATGGAGGTCCCCGCGCTCGAACGGCAGGACGAGGTCGCCGACGAGGCGGTCCGTCACCTCCTCGCCGAGCCGGTCGGTGCTCCGGGCGATGTCGCCGACCTGCTCGTCGAGCTCGGGGACGTCAGCCGTCGTGGCGCCGACGACCCGGACGAGCAGCATGGCCGTGTCGACCATGAGGCGGGAGCTCGACGCGAGGCTGGGGCCGTCCCCGGACACCACGGACGGGCGGCGCGACAGGCGCACGGCGACTCCAGGTGAACGAGGCGTGACGGGCGGATGAACGGGAACCCTAACAGGCGGGCGCGCGCGATCGAGGGGCCCGTCCGGACGGGGTCCTGGGGTGCCGGGGGACGTCACCGGCGAAGGAGGGACGGCGGACCGGAGAGCGCCTGTCGGCGCGAAGGCCGCTCGTAGCGGCAAATGTTGGAGCCCGGGGCTTTCGCGGCCCGCCGTCGAGATCCAACGTACGCCCTCGCGCCGCCGGCTGTCACGTCCCGGCCGTCAGATCGCTGCCGTCAGCTCGCGGCCGTCAGCTCCCGGCCGGCGCGTCCCGGCGCGCAGGTCGGTCGTCGCCGGTGCCGTCCGCGTCGTCGTCGGGCCGGTCGTCCCCGGACCCCGCCGCGCGGACCTCGAACCGGTAGCCGACGTTGCGCACCGTGCCGATGAGCTGGTCGTGCTCGGCGCCGAGCTTGGCGCGCAGCCGGCGGACGTGCACGTCCACGGTGCGCGTGCCGCCGTAGTACTCGTACCCCCACACGGCCTGGAGGAGCTGGGCGCGGGTGTGGACGCGGGCGGGGTGCGCGGCGAGGTGCCGGAGCAGCTCGAACTCGCGGAAGGTGAGATCGAGCACCCGGCCGCGGATCCGGGCGGTGTACGCCGTCGGGTCGATGACGAGATCGCCGGCCTCGATGACCTCCGCCTCGTCACCCGGGCCGGAGCCGATGCCGGTGCCCGCCCCGGACGCCGCGAGGGCCTGCGCGCGGGCGGGGGCGGAGCGGTCGAGCAGCATGCGCAGGCGGGCCTCGACCTCGGCGGGACCAGCGCTCTCGAGCACCACGTCCCAGGCGCCCCACTCGGTCGAGACGGCCGCGAACCCGCCCTCGGCGAGGACGAGCAGCAGCGGCACGCCCTCCGGCAGCGTCCCCCCGACCCCGGCGGTGCGGCACAGGGCCCGGGCCCCGACGAGGTCGTGTCGCCCGTCGACCAGCAGCACGTCGGCGCGGTCCTGAGCCACGAGCGCGCTCATCGTCAGCGGCGCGAGGGTGACGCGGTGGCGGAGCAGGGCGAGGGCGGGCAGCGCCCGGACGGCACCGCCGGGGTCGGCGGTGAGGAGCACCAGCTCGGCCATCCGCTCTCCTTCGGTCTGGCTGTCCAGTCTATGCGGGTCGGGGGCGCCCGGTTCCCGGCGTACCGGGACGGACCTGGGATGATCGACCGGTGTCGTCGCCGTCCCCGCGCTCCGTCCCGCCCTCGCGGCGCGGGACGTCGCTGCGCGCGGCGCTGACCGCGGTCCTCGCGGCGGTCCTCGCCGCCGTCTCCCTCGGGCCGCCCGCGGGCGTCGCCGTCGTCACCCTCGTGTGCTCGATCCTCCTGGCGGTCGGGCTCCCGCGCCTGCTCGACCTCCCGCACGGCTCGGGCGCCGCCTGGTTCCTCTCCGGCGGGGCGCTCGTCATCCCGGGCGTCGTGTGGTTCGGCGGCCTCGACCGGGTCGTGCTGCTCGTCGCGGGCGCTGTCGCCACCGCGTTCGTCCACCAGATGGTCCGGCGCGACGGCCGGCCCCGGCTCACCGAGTCCGTCGCCGGGGACGTCCTCGGCCTCGCCCTCATGTCCTTCGGCACCGGCTGGTTCGTCGTGGCCCGCGAGCCGGGCGGCGAGCAGTGGGTGACGGCCGGCGCGCTCGCCGTCGTGGTCGGCACGGCATGCGCCGCGCTGCCCGTCACCTCCTGGCTCGCGGCGAGCCTCGCGGTCACGGCCGGCGGCCTCGTCACCGCCGGGTTCGGGGCGCTCGTCCCCGACGTCGGCTGGTGGCGCGGCGCCCTCCTCGGCCTCGTGGTCGGCGTCCTCACCGCCGCGCTGCACCGCACGTCCGCCCGCTCGCCGAGCTCCTCGCGGCTGCGCCCGGCACTCGCCGCCGCCACGATCCCGCTCCTCGCCGTCGGGGCGGTCGTCACCGTCATCCTGCTCGGTACCACGTAGGTCGAGGAGCGCCCCGCCCGGCGACGCCGTCCGCGCGCTCGCCTACCCTGGTGGCATGACGTTCACGTTCCCCGAGGGACTGGCACCCGAGAACTACCCGGTGGCGTGGCTCGTCGGGACGTGGCACGGGTCCGGCGCGATCGGCTACGACGGCATCGACGAGCAGGTCGTGGTCCAGGAGATCGAGGTCGACCACGACGGCGGCCCCTACCTGCGCTGGCAGGCCACGATCTGGCTCGCCGAGCCCGGGCTGTCCGGGCCCGTGGCCAACGAGATGCCCGGCCTCGAGCGCTACGCGAACCTCGTCAAGGGCCAGCAGTGGTCGACCGAGACGGGCTACGTCCGCACGGTGCCCGGCGAGCCGGTCCCCGCCGGGCAGCCCGCCCCGCAGACCGCGGAGCTCGAGGTCCTGCTCGCGGACCCGGCCGGCCACCTCTCGCTGTACGTCGGGCGCTCGCAGCCCGCCCGGATCGAGCTGACCACCGACGCGGTCGTCCGCTCACCCAGCGCGTCCGAGCTGTCGGCGGGCTCCTGGATGCTCGGGCTCGTGCAGTCCGATCTCATGTGGGCGCGGGACATCGCGGCCTTCGGCAAGCCGCTCGCCCCCTACGCCTCCGGCCGGCTCGGACGGGTCGAGTGATGCTGCCCGGCACCACCCCGGCCGCCGCGCCGGACCTCACCGACTGGCACCCCCAGCCCTCCCCGCTGCTCGCGCGCGAGGGCGCCGTCGAGGGCTCCGGCCCCGACGCCGGCGTGCCGCTCCACCTCGGCCGCCCGGTGCACGAGCAGCGTGCGCTCGAGGCGGGCGACGCGGTCGTCGACCTCTCCCAGCTCGGCGTCGTCACCGTCTCGGGCGCCGACCGGCTCACCTGGCTCGACACCCTGTCCTCGCAGTGGGTCCGGGACCTCACGCCCGGGCAGGCCGCCGAGCTCCTCCTGCTCGACAACCAGGGGCACATCGCGTTCGCGGCCGCCGTGGTCGACGACGCCGAGACCACGTGGCTCGTCGTCGAGGGCGCCTGCGCCGCCCCGCTCGCCGCGTTCCTCGACTCGATGCGGTTCATGCTCGACGTCGAGGTCCGCGTCCGCGCCGACGTCGCGGTCCTCGGGGCCCTCGGGGGCGGCCGCGACCGGCTGCGCGCCGCAGACCCGCTCGCCGTGTGGGACGACCCGTGGCCCGTCACCGCGCCCGGCTCCACCGCCTACGGGCCCGCCGACGCCGACCACCCCGGCGCGGACCACCCGGTCGTCCTCGCCCTCCTCGCGCGTGACCGGCTCGAGGAGGCCGTCGCCGCCGCGCTCGCGCCCGCCGACGCCCGGTCGGTCGGCTCGCTCGCCGGCACCTGGGCGTGGGAGGCCGTACGGGTCGCGGCCTACCGCCCGCGGCACGGCCGCGAGGTCGACGACCGGACCCTGCCGCACGAGCTCGACTGGCTGCGCACCGGCGTCCACCTGACCAAGGGCTGCTACCGCGGCCAGGAGACGGTGGCCAAGCTCGTCAACCTCGGCCGGCCGCCGCGCCGCCTCGTGCTCCTCCACCTCGACGGGAGCGAGCACATCACCCCGGAGGCGGGCGCCCCGGTCGAGAACGACGGCAAGGTCGTCGGCCGCCTCACCTCCGTGGTCCGGCACGGCACCGACGGCCCGCTCGCGCTCGCGGTCGTCAAGCGCTCGGTCCCGACCGACGCCGTCCTCACCACCGGCGGCGTCACGGCCGCGCAAGAGGTCGTCGTCGACCCCTCCGGGGTCACCGACGCCCGGCCGGGCGAGCGGCCCGGCGCGGGTCTGCGCCGCCTGAGGTAGACCCGGTGGCGGACGAGGAGGGGCGCCCCGACCGAGGTCTGCGCCGCCTCGCCCTGCACGCCCGCACGCGCCTGCGGCAGGGGACCCGGCGCGCGCGCTGGGCGTTCGTCCCGTCGGTCGTGGCCGCGGCCGCCGCGGCGCTGGCCTTCCTCATCTCCTCGGAGGTGCTCGGGCACGAGATGCCGATCTTCGCCCCGACGGCGGCGTGGCTCTGCCTCGGCTTCACCTCCGACCGGCAGCTGCGGCGGGTGGCCGAGCTCGGTGTCGGCTGCACGCTCGGGGTCGCCCTCGGGGAGCTGTTCGCCTCGCTGTTCGGCGTCGGGCCGGTCCAGGTCTTCGCCGTCCTCGTCGTCGCCACGATGCTGGCCCGCGTGGTCGACCGGGGCGAGCTGCTCACCTACCAGGCCGGCATCCAGGGGATCGTCGTCATCGCGATGCCGGCGAGCGCGGCGGTGACCGACGGCGCCTTCGGGCGCTGGAGCGACGCCCTCGTCGGCGCCGCCCTCGCGTTCGCCGTCGCGGCGTTCCTGCCGGACAACGCGATCCGTCGGCCCCGGCGCCGCGCGCAGGCCGCGATCACCGACCTCGCCGACCTCCTGCGCACCCTCGGCGAGGGGCTGCGGCTCGGCGACCGCGAGCTCGCCCGGGACGCCCTCACGCTCGGCCGGGACACGCAGCAGGTCCTCGACACGTGGGAGCGCACGGTCCGCAACGCGCGGCAGGTCATCGCGGTCAACCCCACGATGCGCGGCGACCGCGGGGAGGTCCGGCGGCTCGCCCGGGCCTCCGTCCTCGCGGACCGGGCCGTGCGCAACGCCCGGGTCGTGGCCCGCAAGGCGGAGAGCGTGGTCGAGACGGGGCCGCGGCCGGACCTCGCGCGCTCGCTCGACGCGATGTCCTCCGGGCTGCGGCTCCTCGCCGTGGAGCTCGGCCGCGGCGACGCCCCCGACCTCTCGCGCACCCGGCTCACCGAGGCCGCGCACACCCTCGACCCCGACGACTACGCCTCCGACGGCTGGCCCACGCAGACCCTCGTGTCGGTCCTGCGCTCCCTGGTCGTCGACGTCCTCCAGATCGCCGGCATGACCGCCGCCGACGCGCGCACGCAGCTCCCCGCCGTCGACGGCGGCTGGCGGTGGACCGACGCCGAGGACCACGAGGACCACGAGGACCACGAGGAGCGGGACGACGACGAGCAGCGCCCGGCGTCCTGACCGTCGCCGCGTGCCGGATGCCGCGGCCCGGCAGCTGCACCGGGCGTGCGGCGACTACCGTGTCAGTCATGTTCGCCGCCCTCCAGACCTACGTCATGCTCGCGCTGAGCCTCGGCGCGGTCGTGCTCACCGGGTGGGCGCTCGTCGACTCCCTCATGCGCAAGGACGCGGCCTACGTGGCGGCCGGCAAGCTCCAGCGGCGCGTCTGGATGGTCATCCTCGCGGCCTCGCTCGGCGTCTCGCTGGTGTCGGTGCCGCCGCCGATCGGGGTCGGCGGGGGAGTGGGCGGCCTGCTCTCGCTCGCGGCCGTGGTCGCCGGAGCCGTCTACCTCGCCGACGTGAGACCCGCCGTCCGCGACGCCTCGCCCCGCAGGCGCGGCGGTCGCGGTGGCCGCGGTGGTCGGGGTGGCCGCGGTGGTCGCGGCGGCTTCGACGACCGGCCGCCGACCGCCTGGCGTTCGTGAGGTTCTCGCCGAGCGACCTCGCGCCGCCGCCGCTGCCGCCACGCCGGCACCCCGCCGGCCGGGCGCTGCGATGAGGGCCGTCCTCCAACGCGTCACCCGGGCGGCCGTCCGCGTCGACGGCGAGGTGGTCGGGCAGATCGACCGGCCCGGGCTGCTCGCCCTGGTCGGGGTCACGCACGGCGACGCCGGCGCCCAGGCCGAGGTCGTCGCCCGCAAGATCGCCGAACTGCGGATCCTCGACGACGAGCGCTCCGTGCTCGACGCCGCCGCGCCGGTCCTCGTCGTCTCCCAGTTCACGCTCTACGGGGCCACCCGCAAGGGGCGCCGCCCGTCGTGGTCGGCGGCCGCCCCGGGGCCCGTGGCCGAGCCGCTCGTCGCGGAGGTGGTCGAGCGGCTGCGCGCGGCGGGCGTCGAGGTGGCCACCGGCCGGTTCGGGGCCCACATGGAGATCGAGATGGTCGCCGACGGGCCGGTCACCGTCCTCGTCGAGACCGGGTAGCCCCCGTGGTCGAGAGTGCGGCTCAGGGTCGGCCGAAGTAGTCGCGGGCGCCGTCGATGAGCTCGTCGAGGATGCTGCGCTCGTCCTCGGGCGCGTCGTCGCCGTCTTCCTCGCCCTCGCCGCCACGACCCTGACCGTTGCCGTTGCCGTTGCCGTTGCCGTTGCCGTTGCCGTTGCCGTTGCCGTTGCCGTTGCCGTTGCCGTTGCCGTTGCGCTCGCCGCGGTCGGCGTCGCGCCGTTCGTCGTCGGAGTGGTCCTCGCCGCGGTCGCGACCGCGGTCCCGATCGTCCTCGTCCTCGTCCTCGTCGGACGGCGTGGCGTCCTCCGCGTCGTCCTCGTCGGCGTCGCCCCGGCCGAACAGCTCGCGCAGCGTGTCGAGGGGGTCGCTGAACCGGCTCCGTGCCTCCTCCTCGGCGCGGTCGCGAAGCTCGCGGGCCTCCTCGTCGGCGCGCTCCCGGAGGCGCTCCGCCTCGTCCAGGGCGCTGTCGGTGAGGTCGCGCAACCCGGTCCCGGTCTCCTCCTCGGTCTCCTGCTCCGGCGCCTGCGTGGTCGGCTCCTCGACGTCCGCGCCGCCGTCGGACTCCGTCTCGGACGTGCCCGGGTCCTCGAGGGTGAGCGCATCGCCGTCGGTCGCGCCGTCGTCGCCGCCGCGCGGCCACAGGATGACGGTGAGGGTGAGTGCGCCCACGAGGGCAGCCGTGACGAGGGCGGCGAGGATGAGTACCCCGCGGCCCAGCGGCTGCTCGTCGGTCGACATGCCCCTATCGTCGGCGGCCCCCGGCGCGGCGGCAAGTGCCCGGGGTGGGCCGAGGTCCCCGCCCGCGACGACCGCTCACGCCCATGGCGAACACGGGCAGGTACGGCACCCTCGCGCGGTTATCGTCGTCGAACGCCCGCAGAGGGTCCCCGCTCGACCCGTGCGGCGACCGCACCACACCCAGGGAGTGCCCATGTTCGAACGGTTCACCGACCGCGCCCGTCGCGTCGTCGTCCTCGCCCAGGAAGAGGCGAGGATGCTCAACCACAACTACATCGGGACCGAGCACATCCTCCTCGGGCTCATCCACGAGGGCGAGGGAGTGGCGGCGAAGGCGCTCGAGGCGCTCGACATCTCGCTCGAGGCCGTCCGTGCCCAGGTCACCGAGATCATCGGCGAGGGCCAGCAGGCCCCGGCCGGCCACATCCCCTTCACGCCGCGCGCGAAGAAGGTGCTCGAGCTCTCGCTGCGCGAGGCCCTCCAGCTCGGCCACAACTACATCGGGACCGAGCACATCCTCCTCGGCCTCATCCGCGAGGGCGAGGGCGTCGCCGCCCAGGTGCTGACCAAGCTCGGCGCCGACCTCAACCGCGTGCGCCAGCAGGTCATCCAGCTGCTCTCGGGCTACCAGGGCAAGGAGGCCGTCGCCGCCGGCGGCCCCGCCGAGGGGCAGCCCTCCGGCTCCGCCGTGCTCGACCAGTTCGGCCGCAACCTCACGCAGGCGGCGCGCGAGAGCCGGCTCGACCCGGTCATCGGCCGCGAGCAGCAGATCGAGCGGGTCATGCAGGTGCTCTCGCGCCGCACGAAGAACAACCCGGTCCTCATCGGCGAGCCCGGCGTCGGCAAGACCGCCGTGGTCGAGGGCCTCGCCCAGGACATCGTCAAGGGCGACGTCCCCGAGACGCTCAAGGACAAGCAGCTCTACACGCTCGACCTCGGCTCCCTCGTGGCCGGCTCGCGCTACCGCGGTGACTTCGAGGAGCGCCTGAAGAAGGTGCTCAAGGAGATCCGCACGCGCGGCGACATCATCCTGTTCATCGACGAGATCCACACGCTCGTCGGCGCTGGTGCCGCGGAGGGCGCGATCGACGCCGCCTCGATCCTCAAGCCGATGCTCGCCCGCGGCGAGCTCCAGACGATCGGCGCCACGACCGTCGACGAGTACCGCAAGCACATCGAGAAGGACGCCGCGCTCGAGCGCCGGTTCCAGCCCATCCAGGTGCCGGAGCCGTCGGTCCCGCACGCGGTCGAGATCCTCAAGGGACTGCGTGACCGCTACGAGGCCCACCACCGGGTCTCGATCACGGACTCCGCCCTGCAGGCGGCCGTCACGCTCGCCGACCGCTACGTCTCCGACCGGCACCTGCCGGACAAGGCGATCGACCTCATCGACGAGGCGGGCGCGCGCCTGCGCATCCGCCGGATGACGGCGCCGCCGGAGCTGCGCGAGCTCGACGACCAGATCGAGGAGGTGCGCCGGGAGAAGGAGTCCGCGATCGACGACCAGGACTTCGAGAAGGCCGCCTCCCTGCGCGACGACGAGCGTCAGCTCACCGAGCGCCGCCAGCAGCGCGAGAAGGACTGGCGCGAGGGCGACCTCGACGTGGTCTCCGAGGTCGACGAGGAGCTCGTCGCCGAGGTGCTCGCGATGTCGACCGGCATCCCGGTCGTCAAGCTCACCGAGGAGGAGTCGGCGAAGCTGCTCCACATGGAGGACGAGCTGCACAAGCGGGTCATCGGCCAGGACGAGGCGATCTCGACCCTCTCCCAGGCGATCCGCCGCACGCGCGCCGGCCTCAAGGACCCGCGTCGTCCGGGCGGCTCGTTCATCTTCGCCGGCCCCACCGGCGTCGGGAAGACCGAGCTCGCCAAGGCGCTCGCCGAGTTCCTGTTCGGGGATGAGGACGCGCTCATCACGCTCGACATGTCGGAGTACTCCGAGAAGCACACCGTCTCTCGCCTCTTCGGCGCGCCCCCCGGGTACGTCGGCTACGAGGAGGGCGGCCAGCTGACGGAGAAGGTCCGGCGTCGTCCGTTCTCGGTGGTCCTGTTCGACGAGGTGGAGAAGGCCCACCAGGACCTGTTCAACTCGCTGCTGCAGATCCTCGAGGACGGTCGCCTCACCGACTCCCAGGGTCGGGTCGTCGACTTCAAGAACACGATCATCATCATGACGACGAACCTCGGCACGAAGGACATCGCCAAGGGCCTGCAGACGGGCTTCCAGGCCTCCGGCGACCTGTCCACCTCGTACGAGCGGATGAAGAACAAGGTCAACGACGAGCTCAAGCAGCACTTCCGGCCCGAGTTCCTCAACCGTGTCGACGACACGATCGTCTTCCCGCAGCTCTCGCAGGAGGAGATCGTCCAGATCGTCGACCTCATGATCGCCCGCCTGGACGCCCGCCTGCGCGACCAGGAGATGACGATCGAGCTGACCGACGCCGCCAAGGCCCTGCTCGCCGAGCGCGGCTACGACCCGGTGCTCGGCGCGCGTCCGCTGCGCCGCGCGATCCAGCGGGACATCGAGGACGTCCTGTCCGAGAAGATCCTGTTCAGCGAGGTCAAGGCCGGGCAGCTCATCAAGGTCGACGCCACCGGCGAGGGCATCCTCGGCGAGCTGACCTTCGAGTTCGTCGACCACGACGGGCCGATCGAGAAGGTCGAGCGCCCCGAGGCCGAGCGCGTGGCCACGGCCGGGCGGGCGCTCCCGGCGGCCGCCCCCGTGGGCGGCGCCGGCGGGTCCGGCCAGATGCAGCCGGGCAGCTGATCCCGGGCGGTCGACCGCACGCACGACGACGGCGGGGGCCGGAGGTGGACATCCACCTCCGGCCCCCGCCGTTCGTTGTGACCGGGGACGGCCTCAGTCCTTCGGCGAGCTGTCCTGCTGCGGCACGTCCTGCTGCGGCACGTCCTGCTGGGGCCCGTCCTGCGGCGTCCCCGAGGTGCCCGGACGACCGGCGGGCACCCGGCCGCCCGCCTGCGTCGCAGGTCCGTCCGGGTGCTGCGGCCCGCGCCGCGCGCGGGCCTGGTCCAGCGCCTGCGCCTCGGCGTGCATGGCCCGCGTGGCCTCCTCGCGCTCCCGGGTGCGCGCGCGGTTCCGGCGCACGACGACGACGACGATCGCCGCGACGATCCCCAGCGCCACGAGCAGCGGCGCGAGCGCGGCGACCGCCACGACGATGCCCTGGATCGCCCCGGTGAACGCCTCGCTCGCGTCCTCCCACATCTCCGACCAGCCGGACTGCTCCCCGGTGGTGGACGGCGCGTCCTCGGTGACGAGATCGACGGTGAGGGTGGACATCGCGGCCTGCTCGCCGAGGTCCGTGCGCTGGGCCCGGAGCTGGTCGAGCTCGGCCTGCCGGGTGGTCAGCTCGGTCTCGGCGGCCAGCAGGTCCGCCACCGACCCCGCCTCCTCCATCAGGCCCTCGAGCCGGGCGACGGAGGTCTCGAGCGCGCTGATCTCGGCGTCGAGGTCCCGGACCGTGCCGGTGACGTCGTCGGCCGTGGTCGCCACCTGGTCGACCTCGCCGATCTCGCCGAGGTCCGCGAGGAAGGCGTCGGTCTCCTCGGGCGCGACCCGGACGACCACCTGGCCCCACGGCCGCTCCGCGCTGCTGTTCTGCTGACGACCCTCGACGCGGCCCTCGTAGGTCTCGACGAGGGTGACGACCTCCTCGGTCGCGGCGACGGGGTCCTCGACGACGACGGTCGCGTCCCCGGTGGTGACGACCACCCGGTCGACGCCGTCGGCCGTGACCTGGGCGGCGTCCGCCGCGGGGTCGGCGCCGCTGTCGGCCGCGCCGCCCTCGGCCTGGTCGGCGCTCTCGACGGACTCCTCGTACGCGGGGACGCCCGCATCCTCGTGCGCCTCGTCGCCGCCGGAGCCGGAGGACCCGCAGGCGCTGAGCGTGGCGGCTAGCCCGAGCGCGAGCACGGCGGTCGCGCGGCGGGGGGTTCGTCGTCGTCGGGTGGTCGTGGGTGTCGTCGTTCGCATGATCGAACCGTCGCAGGACGGGGCGGCCCCGGCCACGCCGGCAACCGTTTCGGGACCTCGCGGTGACCTCGTCGTCACCGAAGTTCTCCCCATCGACAGGACCCGCGGTCAGCCGTAGCGGCGGGCGAAGGCCTCCAGGACGCGGTGGGCGTCGTCGACCCGGGCGCGCGAGATCTCGGCGACGACCCGGTCGAACTCGTCGGACGGGAAGTAGCCCGAGTGCCGGTAGTCGGTCATCCGCCGCACGAGGCCCGCGGTGTCGAGCTCGGGGTGGAACTGGGTGACGTACTGGTCCGGCGCGGTCCGCAGCATCTGGACAGGCGTGGGGGCCGAGGTCGCGAGCCGCACGGACCCCGGCGGGGCGACGGTCACCGCCTCGTGGTGTCCGACGTAGGCGTCGAACGCGTCCGGCACGTCGGTGAGCAGCGGGTCGGCCCGCCCCTCCTCGGTCAGCCTGACCCGCACGGCGGAGGTGCCGCGCCCGTAGGTCTCGTCGACGACGGCTCCCAGGCGCCGCGTCAGCGTGCCGACCGCGTAGCACAGGCCCATGAACGGCACGGCCGAGGCCACGACCTGGTCGAGCACCTCGCCGAGCCGGTCCTCCGTGCGGCGCTGGAGGTCCGACTGCTCCTCGAGGGGCGTGGAGCCGGTGAACGGCGAGCCGCCCTGGAGGACACCGGCGAACGCGGTCGGGTCGGGCGCGACGTAGGCGTCGTCGGTCATCGACAGGCGGACGACGCGCTCGGTGGGCACGCCCATGTGGCGGGCGACCGCCGTGTGCTCGTCGTCCGCGGCGCGCTGCTCGGGGCGCGACGAGAGGAGGAGAAAGTGGGCGGGCACCAAGAGATCCTGCCCCAGGTGGCGGGTGCGCGGCGACCGTGCGCCGCGCGGTCCAGCATGCGGTCGGTCACGGCGGCACGCCGAGTTCCACATGGTGACAAACGGGCCCGGCGGGGCGAGGGCTTCCCTACGGTGCACGTATGCGCACGAGGCGGCGTGCGCTGTGAACACAAGTGAGGGACGGCGATGGCGACGTACGTGTACCGGTTCACCGAGGGTGACAAGGACCAGAAGGACCTCCTGGGCGGGAAGGGGGCGAACCTGGCCGAGATGACCCGGCTCGGGCTGCCCGTGCCCCCGGGATTCACGATCACCACCGAGGCGTGCCGGGCGTACCTGCGCGACGGCGACGTGCCCCCCGACCTGCGGGTCGAGGTGACGCTCGCGCTGCGCGAGCTCGAGGACACCGCGGGTCGCTCGCTCGGCGACTTCCACGACCCGCTGCTCGTGTCGGTGCGCTCCGGGGCGAAGTTCTCGATGCCCGGGATGATGGACACGGTCCTCAACATCGGGCTCAACGACGCGTCCGTGCAGGGCCTCACCGAGCTCGCCGGGGACGCGCGCTTCGCCTGGGACTCCTACCGGCGCCTCATCCAGATGTTCGGCAAGACGGTCCTCGACGTCGACGGGGAGCTGTTCTCCGACGCGCTCGACGCGAAGAAGGCGGCGCGCGGGGCGGCGGCGGACGTCGACCTCACCGAGGAGGACCTGCGCGAGCTCGTCGACGAGTACAAGGCGATCGTGCGCGACAACGCGGGGCGGGAGTTCCCGCAGCACCCGCGCGAGCAGCTCGACCTCGCGGTCGAGGCCGTGTTCCGGTCGTGGAACACCGACCGGGCGCGGCTCTACCGCCGCCGCGAGCGCATCTCGGACGACCTCGGCACCGCCGTCAACGTCGTGACGATGGTGTTCGGCAACCTCGGGGACTCCTCGGGCACCGGCGTCTGCTTCACGCGGGACCCGTCCACCGGCGAGTCGGGGATGTACGGCGACTACCTCGTCAACGCGCAGGGCGAGGACGTGGTGGCGGGCATCCGCAACACCCTCCACCTCACCGACCTCGAGACGCTGGACCCGGGCTCGTACGCCGACCTGCGCGCCGCGATGCGCCGGCTCGAGACCCACTACCGCGACCTGTGCGACATCGAGTTCACGATCGAGCAGGGCAAGCTGTGGCTGCTCCAGACCCGCGTGGGCAAGCGGACCGCGGGGGCCGCCTTCCGGGTGGCGACCCAGCTCGTCGACGAGAACCTCATCACGATGGACGAGGCCCTCGGACGGGTGACCGGCGCGCAGCTCAGCCAGCTGATGTTCCCCCAGTTCGACCCCGCCGCCGCCAAGGAGCACCTGACGACCGGCCTGTCGGCCTCGCCGGGTGCCGCCGTCGGCGAGATCGTCCTCGACACCGCCCAGGCGGAGGCCCGCGCCGCGGCCGGCGCCGACGTCATCCTCGTGCGGCGCGAGACCAACCCGGACGACCTCGGCGGGATGATCGTGGCCAAGGGCGTGCTCACCTCGCGCGGCGGCAAGACCTCGCACGCGGCCGTGGTGGCCCGGGGCATGGGCACGTGCGCGGTCGTCGGCGCCGAGGAGATCGTCGTCGACGTCGAGGCCGGCACCGTGACGATCGGCGAGCACGTGCTCCGGCCGGGCGACGTCGTGGCCATCGACGGCACCACCGGCGAGGTCTTCCTCGGCGACGTCCCGGTCTCCGACTCGCCGGTCATGGCCTACATCTCCGGCGGGATCGACGCCGGGCTGGCGGCCGCGGGCGACGACGTCGACCCGCGCGAGCTCGTCGAGGCCGTCCACCGCCTGCTCAGCCACGCCGACGCCCGGCGCCGCATGGACGTGCGCGCCAACGCCGACAACGCGGACGACTCGCAGCGCGCCCGCGAGCGCGGTGCCCAGGGCATCGGCCTGTGCCGCACCGAGCACATGTTCCTCGGCGATCGGCGCGAGCTCGTCGAGCGGCTCATCCTCGCCGACGGGGACGCCGAGCGGGAAGCCGCCCTGGCCGGCCTGCTCGAGCCGCAGAGGTCCGACTTCGAGGGGATCCTCGAGGCGATGGACGGGCTCCCGGCCACGATCCGGCTCATCGACCCGCCGCTGCACGAGTTCCTGCCCGACCTCACCGAGCTGGCGGTCGAGGTGGCGCTCGCCGAGGAGCGCGGCGAGAGCGGGGCGGAGGTCGAGCGCCGGCGCACCCTGCTCGGCGCCGTGCGGCGCATGCACGAGTCCAACCCGATGCTCGGCCTGCGCGGCGTGCGGCTCGGCCTGAAGATCCCGGGCTTGTTCGCGCTGCAGATCCGCGCCGTGGCCGAGGCCGCTGCGCGGCGGATCGCGGCCGGGGGCAGGCCCCGGCCGGAGATCATGGTGCCGCTCGTGGGCTCGCGCCGCGAGCTGCAGATCGTGCGCGACGAGGCGGAGCAGGTGGTCGCCGACGTCGCCGCCGAGCACGGCGTCACGCTCGACATCCCGATCGGCTGCATGATCGAGCTCCCGCGGGCCGCCATGACGGCGGAGCGCATCGCCGACGAGGCGGACTTCTTCTCGTTCGGCACCAACGACCTCACCCAGACGGCGTGGGGCTTCTCCCGCGACGACGTCGAGGGCGCCTTCTTCGCCGACTACCTCGCCAACGGCGTGCTGACGATCTCCCCGTTCGAGACCATCGACGCCGACGGCGTGGGCGCGCTCGTGCGGATCGGTGCCGAGCGCGGCCGGTCGACGAAGCCGAGCCTCAAGCTCGGGGTCTGCGGCGAGCACGGCGGCGACCCGGAGTCGATCCACTTCTTCGAGTCCGTCGGGCTCGACTACGTGTCCTGCTCCCCGTTCCGGGTGCCGATCGCGCGCCTCGAGGCCGGCCGCGCGGCGGTGCAGGGGGAGGACGCCACCCGCTGACCCCTTCTTCGTCGAGATTGCGGTTGGTGCCCATCGAGGTTGCGGTTCGTCGTCGACCTGGTGACGCCTCGGACGTCCCGACCCGCGGCCCCCGGCGCCCGGGTGGTCCGGCAGGGGTGATCATGGGGGGATGAGCACGACGACGGCGACCCCCGGCACCGACGAGCTCGCCGCCTCGCTCCGGTCGGCGGTCGACGGCGAGGTCTCCGACGGCACGCGCCGCCGCGCGGAGTACTCGACCGACGCTTCGAACTACCGCGTGGTCCCGCAGGTCGTCGTCGTCCCGCGCGACGTACCGGACACCCTCGCCGCGCTCGACGTGGCGCGCGCCGCCGGCGCGCCGGTCACCCTGCGCGGCGGCGGGACCTCGACGGCCGGCAACTCGGTCGGTCCCGGCGTGGTCCTCGACGTGTCCCGGCACCTCACGGGCATCGGCGAGATCGACCCGGACGCGCGCACCGCTGTCGTCGAGCCCGGCGTCGTGCTCGCCGACCTCCAGCGCGCGGCCGCGCCGCACGGCCTGCGGTTCGGCCCGGACCCGTCCACGCAGAACCGCGCGACGATCGGCGGGATGATCGGCACCAACGCGTGCGGACCCCACGCGCTCGCCTACGGCCGCACGGCGGACAACGTCCACTCGCTCGACGTCGTCGACGGGCTCGGCCGCCGTTTCACGGCGGGTTCGGGACGGAACGCGCTCGACGTGGTCGACGGACTGTCCGACCTGGTCACGAGGGGGCTTGGGCCGATCCGGTCGGAGCTGGGCCGATTCGGCCGTCAGGTCTCCGGCTACTCCCTCGAGCACCTGCTGCCGGAGAACGGACGCGACCTGGCGAAGATGCTCGTCGGGTCCGAGGGCACGCTCGTCACGATGCTCGGCGGCACCGTGCGGCTCGTGCCGGTCCCGGCGCGGCCCGTGCTCGTCGTCCTCGGCTACCCGGACATGATCGCCGCCGCCGACGCCGTGCCGGCCCTCCTCGAGCACCGGCCGCTCGCCGTCGAGGGGCTCGACGCCAGGCTCGTCGACGTCGTGCGCCGTGCCAAGGGGCCCGGCGCCGTTCCCGAGCTGCCCGCGGGGCAGGGCTGGCTCATGGTCGAGGTCGGTGCAGAGGAGCACGAGTCCGACGCCGACGTCCTCGCCCGGGCGCGCGCGCTCGCCGCCGCCGGATCGACGGACGCGGCGGTCGTCGTCCCCGCGGGAGCCGAGGCGGACGCCCTGTGGCGGATCCGGGCCGACGGCGCCGGGCTCGGCGGACGCACGCCCGCCGGCATGCCGGCGTGGCCGGGCTGGGAGGACGCCGCCGTCCCCCCGGAGAACCTCGGGGCCTACCTGCGCGACTTCATGGCCATGCTCGACCGTCGCGGCCTCGACGGCCTGCTCTACGGCCACTTCGGGGACGGGTGCGTCCACGTGCGCGTCGACTTCCCCCTCGACGACGGCGCGCGCGGCGCGCGGGAGTTCGCGGAGACGGTGGCCGAGGCGGCCGACATCGCCGTGGCGCACGGGGGATCGCTCTCCGGGGAGCACGGCGACGGTCGCGCTCGGTCCGAGCTGCTCGACCGGATGTACGGACCCGAGGTGATGGGCCTGTTCGGGCAGGTCAAGAACCTGTTCGACCCGAAGGTGTCGCTCAACCCGGGTGTGCTCGTCGACCCGGACCCCGTCGGCGCGTACCTGCGCCGGCCAGCCGCGAAGCCGCTGCCGGTCGCCCGTGGCGGTGGGTTCGCATTCAGCGAGGACGGTGGCGACGTCACGCGCGCCGCGCATCGGTGCACCGGGGTGGGGAAGTGCCGGGCGGACAGCTCGGCGTCGGGCGGCTTCATGTGCCCGAGCTACCAGGCGACGAAGGACGAGAAGGACGTCACCCGCGGGCGCGCCCGCGTCCTGCAGGAGGTGACCAACGGCGAGCTCGTCGCGCGGTGGGACGACCCGGCGCTGCTCGAGTCGCTCGACCTGTGCCTGTCCTGCAAGGCGTGCTCGGCGGACTGCCCCGCGGGGATGGACGTCGCGCGGCTCAAGGCCGAGACGCTCCACCGCGCGTACGAGGGGAAGCTCCGGCCGCGGACCCACTACACGCTCGGCCGTCTCCCGGTGCTCGCCAACCTCGTCACCGGGGTGCCCGGCCTCGCGCGCGTCGCCAACGCCGTCCTCAGCGTCGGCGCGCTGCGCAGGCTCGCGTTCGCGATCGCCGGCGTCGACACATCCCGCGCCATGCCGGGCTTCGCCACGCAGCGCCTGACGACCTGGTGGAAGAAACGCAGCTGCGGGCGCGGCGCCGTGCGCACGGCGTCGGCCGAGGCGCTGGACGGCCCGGGTCTCGCGAGCCGCAACGATACGCACGAACCGCAGTCTCGACGAGACGGTGCCGAGCGTGCGGCCACCAACCGCAGTCTCGACGTGCACGAACCGCAATCTCGACGGTACGTCGTGCTGTTCACCGACTCGTTCTCCGAGACCCTCGACGGCGCCGGCGCGCAGGCCACCGTCGAGCTCCTCGAGGCCGCCGGCTACACGGTGGTCATCCCGGAGGACAAGGTCTGCTGCGGGCTCACGTGGATCTCGACCGGTCAGCTCGACGGCGCACGGACCCGGATGCGCGACCTGCTCGGGGTCCTCGCCCCGTTCGCGGCCAACGGCATCCCGGTGGTCGGCGTCGAGCCGTCGTGCACCGCGGCGCTGCGCGACGACATGCCCGAGCTCCTCCCGGACGACCCGCGCGCCCACCTGCTCGCGAGCAGCACGTACACGCTCGCCGAGCTCCTCACGGCGCCCGACCCGATCGGCCCGGGGGAGCGGTGGAGCGCGCCGGACCTCACCGGGGTCGAGGTCGTGGCGCAGCCGCACTGCCACCACCACTCCGTCATGGGCTGGGAGACCGACCGCGCGCTCATCGCCTCGACCGGGGCGACGACGACGAACCTCGCGGGCTGCTGCGGCCTGGCCGGCAACTTCGGGATGGAGAAGGGGCACGCCGAGGTGAGCGCCGCCGTCGCCGAGAACGCCCTCCTGCCGGCGCTCCGCGAGCACCCGGACGCCACGTTCCTCGCCGACGGCTTCTCCTGCCGCACGCAGGCGGACCAGCTCGCCGGGCGCAGCGGCGTGCACCTCGCCGAGCTGCTGCTGGGCCGCGTCACCCCCTGACGCGGGGGCGGCCGGTCAGCCGATCGTCACGAGGTCGAGGCTCACCTCGCCGTGCGCGGCGGCCCAGCGGTCACGGCCACCGAGCCGTTCCGCCACGTCGTCGACGAGCCGTCCCCGGACGGCGGGGTCGATGTCGAGCGGCCCGAGCTCGCTCGCGAACAGGAGGCGGTACCGCCGCAGGTCCTGTCCGGCCCACGCGAGATAGGCCTCCCGGGCGCGTCCCGCCGCGTCGGCGGCCGTCGCATCGGAGACCGCCGCGTCCATCGCCTGCAGGAGTCCCTCCGCCGCCCGCGCGTAGGCGGCGGTCAGCAGTCCGCCCCGACCGCCGAAGTGGGAGTACACGCACATCGTCGAACGCCCGCCCGCGGATGCCAGCGACCGTACCGAGAGCTCGGCGCTGCCCGAGGTGGCGACCAGCGCGAGGGCGCCGGCGATGAGCGACTCGTCGATCTCCGACCTGCTCGACATCGATCCTCTTCTCGTCGTGCGGCGGCACGTGACCCGCGCCCCGCCGTCCACCGCACCCGATTCGTGTCCCGATCGTGACACGAGGAGTCTGGCCGTCCTGCTCCTCAGCCTATAACGTCCGTTCTCGATAGCGAACGTTATCACGCTCGTTCTTGCGGGCGTCGCACTCCCAGGGAGCTCCTGTGTCCACCTCCGCGCGTGTGCTCGACCCCTCGACCTCCTCGACCCCCTCGCTCGACCCCGTCCACGGTCCCGGACCCCTCGTCGATCCGCACGGCGCGCTCCGTGCCGCCCGTGCGGTCGGCGGAGCGGCCGGCCTGCTCTCGGCCGTTCTGCTCGTGTCCAACGCCCTCAAGCTCGGCGGAGTGGTCCCTGCCGTCGCCCTCAACCAGCTCCTCGCTCCGTTCGCGCAGAGCCTGGCGATCGTCCTCATCGCGATGCTCGTCGCCGCCACCGCCCGACGGACAGGGGCCTGGGGCGTGCTCGCGGGCGCGGTCAACCTCGTCGGGCTCGCGCTCGTCGTCGCGATCGAGGCGCTGACGAACGACGTGTTCCCGTACGTCACGCCGGCCCAGGTGGCCGAGCTCCGGGAGGGGCCCGCCGGGACGCTGCTCGTCGTCGGGTCGATGTGGTTCCTCGTCGGCACCCTCGTCCACGTGGGCGTCCTGCTCGCCGGTCGCGCGGCACCGGTCGTGCCGCTCGTGGTCTACGGCGTGACCGGCGCGCTCATCGGGCTCCGGTCGTTCCTGCCCACGCCCGTCGTCGCGGTCGCGGTCGGGGTGCTCGCGCTCGCCGTCGCGTGGATCGCGCTCGACCTCCTGCGGGGTGCGCGCCGCCCGCGCTGATCAGCGCCGCACGTAGGCCCCCACCCAGCGGGCCAGCTCGTCGTAGACGTCGCGGCGCACGTTCGGTGCGGACAGCGTGACGTCGTGGACCGCCCCCTCGAAGGCGGCGAGGGTGACGAGCGGGCCGAGCCGGAGGGCGGCCGACCGCATCGCGCCGACATCGAGCACGGTGTCGACGAAGCGCAGGTCGGGGGACCACTTGAGCGCCTGCGCCGACCTCGTGGAGGTGAGCACGAGCACCGGGCACGTGATCTCGAGGCCGTTCGCCACTTGGCGCTGCCCGGTGAGGATGGCGGCGAGCCAGCCGAACCGGACGGGGCCGGCCGGGGCCATGCGCCAGCGCCGGTCGAGCCCCCATCCGGTCCAGAACCGGTCGTCGGCCTCGTCCTCGGGGGCCTCCTCCTCGTCCCCCTCGGCGAGGCCGTCGAGCGTGCGCTGGTAGACGTCGACGGGGTTGACGCGGACGACCGTCCTCGGCGCGGTCCGGGCGATCCGCTCGACGACCGGCGTGGTCGCCGCCCCCACGAACCCGGGCATGCCCGCGCTGATGAAGGGGGAGTTGAGGACGAGCGCGCGCAGGGCGCCGGGGTGCCGGTGGGCCCACAGGGCGGCGGTCAGCCCGCCGGTCGAGTGCCCGGCGAGGACGAGGTCGGTGCCCAGGCCCAGCTCGGCCATGACGACGTCGCGGGCGGCGTGGATGTCGTCGTCGTACACCGAGAGCGAGTCGACGTACCCGCGGGACTGGTGCGCGCGCAGGCTCCGGCCGTACTTGCGCAGGTCGAGCCCGTAGAACGCCCCGCCGAGGGCGGCGACGCGGCGGGCGAGCTCGGCGTTGTGCACGTAGTCGTTCCAGCCGTGCAGGTAGAGCATCGCCCAGGTCGGCACGGCCGGCGTCCCGGGGAGCGCGGCGGGGTCCTCCGCGGGCCGGTAGGCGACGAGGGTGGCGACGACCTCGCCCTCGTCGTCGTCGGGCAGGGGAAGGGTGCGCGCGTGGAACCCGGCGCCGAGGAGGTCGGGCACCCACTCGCCCGGCGGGCCGGGCTCGTCGAGCGGGGGGAGGTCGGCCTCGAGAAGGTAGCTGCGGGCGTTGGGCCCGACCCCGGTGCGGACCTTGCGCCCCGTGGCGTCGGGGACGGCGTCCTCCTCGACGGCGGTGTCGGCGGTCGAGTGCGTGTCGGTCGCCCCCGGGTCGTCCGCGGCGCGGCCGCCGGACGAGCTGCGACCGAGTCGGAAGATGTCCACCCGCCCATGGTGGCACCGGACGCAGGGACGCCGCTCGCCCCGACCCGCTCAGCTCAGCGAGTCGACCCGGTCCTCGGTCAGGAGCCGCGCGATCGCGGCCCCCACCTGCTCGTGCTCGACGAGGAACCCGTCGTGGCCGTACGGGGAGTCGATCTCGACGTAGTCCGACGGCCCGCTCACGCCGTCCGCGATCCGCCGGGCCTCGGCGGGGTCGAACAGGCGGTCCGAGCTGACGGCCACCGCGAGCGTGCGGGAGGTGATGCTCGCGAGCGCCTCGGCCACGCCGCCGCGGTCGCGCCCGATGTCATGGGTGAGCATCGTCCGGCTCAGCGCCACGTAGCTCCCGGCGTCGAAGCGGGCGGCGAGCTTGCCGGCGTGGTGGTCGAGGTAGGACTGGACGGCGAACCGCCCGCCGTCGAGCGGCTCCTCAGCGCCCTGCGGGAGGCGGCCGAACCGCTCCTCGAGCTCGAACGCGGATCGGTAGGTGGTGTGCGCGATCTGGCGGGCCACCCCGAGGCCGCGGGAGGGCCCCTCGCCGGGACCCGCGTCGTAGTAGTCGCCCCCGCGCCAGCCCGGGTCGAGCTCGATCGCGCCGATCTGGGCGTGGGCCCATGCGATCTGGTCGGCGGTCGTGCGCGCGTTGGACGCCACGACCGCCACCCGCTCGACGCGCTCGGGGGCCGTGACCGCCCACTCGACCGCGCGCTGCCCACCCACGGAGCCGCCGACGACGAGCGCGAACGAGCTGATGCCGAGCGCGTCGGCGAGCCGGATCTCGGCGGCCACCTGGTCCCGGACGGTGAGGATGGGGAACCGCGCGCCCCAGGGCATGCCGTTGGGGGAGGTGGAGGAGGGGCCGGTCGAGCCCTGACAGCCGCCGAGCACGTTGGGGGCGAGCACGAAGTACTCGTCCGTGTCGATCGCCTTGCCCGGCCCGACGATCTCGGACCACCAGCCAGGCCCGGCCGCGTCGTCGGACCGGTGCGACGTCACGTGCGAGTCGCCGGTCAGGGCGTGCAGGACGAGGACGGCGTTGGACCGGTCCTCGTTGAGCTCGCCGAACGTCTCGTAGGCGAGGGTGGCGTGCGGGAGCCGGCCGCCGACCTCGAGGCGGACCGCCCCGATCGGCATCTGCCTGCGGTCGCCCAGGTCCTGGCCGGGCAGCCACCCGCCGGAGGCGGGCAGCGTGCTCGGCACGGCTGTGCGTGCAGGTCGGCGGCCGGCGCCCGCCATGTCAGGCGCCCGTCCCGAGGGCCGCTGCCGCGGCGAAGCCGCGCTCGAGGTCGGCGAGGATGTCGGGCAGGTCCTCGAGGCCCACGGCGAGCCGGGCGAGGGTCGACGAGACGCCCGCGGCGGCGAGCTCCTCCTCGCTCAGCTGGGAGTGCGTCGTCGAGGCCGGGTGGATGACGAGCGAGCGGACGTCGCCGATGTTGGCGACGTTCGAGTGCAGCTCGAGCGCGTCGACGAACGCCACGCCCGCCTCCTTGCCGCCGGACGCCAGCTCGAACGCGAGGACCGCGCCCGGGCCCTTGGGCGTGTACTTCTGCGCCTTCTCGTACCAGGGCGAGCTGGGCAGGCCGGCCCAGGCCACGCGGGCCACGTCGTCGCGCGCCTCGAGGAACTCGGCGACGGCGCGGGCGTTCTCCACGTGCCGGTCGACGCGCAGCGAGAGGGTCTCGATGCCCTGGCCGATGAGGAAGGCGTTGAACGGCGAGATCGCGGGGCCCGTGTCGCGCAGGAGCTGCGTGCGCGCCTTGAGGGCGAGCGCCGGCGCGCCGAGGTCCGCGAACACGAGACCGTTGTAGGACGGGTCGGGCGTGTTGAAGCCGGGGAAGCGCTCGGGGTACCTCGACCACTCGAACGTGCCGCCGTCGACGATCGCGCCGGCGACCGTGGTGCCGTGGCCGCCGAGGTACTTGGTCGCGGAGTGGATGACCACGTCCGCGCCGTGCTCGATCGGGCGCAGGAGGTAGGGGGTGGCGATCGTGTTGTCGACGATCAGCGGCACGCCGATCTCGTGCGCCACGCCGGCGACGGCCTCGATGTCGAGGACGTCGCCCTTGGGGTTGGGGATCGACTCGCCGAAGAACAGCTTCGTCCGGTCGGTCGCGGCCGCGCGCCACGACTCCGGGTCGTCGGGGTTCTCGACGAAGGTCGTCGTCACGCCGAACTTCGGGAGCGTGTGGCGCAGGAGGTTGTACGTGCCGCCGTACAGGGACGGCGAGGCGACGACGTGGTCGCCGGCCTCCGCGATCGAGAGGATCGCCAGCGTCTCGGCCGCCTGGCCGGACGCGACGAGCAGACCGGCGACGCCGCCCTCGAGGTCGGCGATCCGGTTCTCGACGACCTCCTGGGTCGGGTTGGTGATGCGCGTGTAGATGGGGCCCGGGTCGGCGAGCGCGAAGCGGGCGGCCGCGTGGTCGGCGGAGTCGAACACGAACGAGGTCGTCTGGTAGATCGGCAGCGCGCGGGCGCCGGTGGCCGGGTCGGGCGTCTGCCCGGCGTGGATCTGGCGGGTGCTGAAGCCCTGGGCGGGCGTCGAGTTCTCGGTCATGTGGGTCCTTGCTCGCGTCGGTGGCCGGGGCGTGAACTTCCCCGAACCTACGACGACGCCGTCGCACCCGAGAGGGCGCGACGGCGTCGTCTCAGGTGCTGGACGCGCTCAGGCCTGCGGCTCGACCGGGATCCGGCGGGCGTCGCCGGGGCCGAGCGGGCTCGCGTGGCCGCGGTCGCCGTCGAGGTCCGGCTCGCCGTCGGGGCCCGGCTGGCTGCCGGAGCCGCCGACGCGCTGGTGGCCGCCGCCGCCGTGCTCGTAGTAGCCGGTGTCGATCGCGCGCTGGTAGGACCGGCGGATCTCCTCCTCGGTCTCCTCGCGGCCCACCCAGTGCGCGCCCTCGACCGACTTGCCGGGCTCGAGGTCCTTGTAGACCTCGAAGAAGTGCTGGATCTCGAGGCGGTGGAACTCCGAGACGTCCTCGATCTCCGTGCGCCAGGACGCGCGCTGGTCGCCGGCGGGCACCGCGATCACCTTGTCGTCGCCGCCGGCCTCGTCGCGCATGCGGAACATGCCCAGCGCGCGGGCGCGGATGAGGCAGCCCGGGAACGTCGGCTCCTCGAGGAGGACGAGGACGTCGAGCGGGTCGCCGTCCTCGCCGAGGGTGCCCTCGATGAACCCGTAGTCGTCCGGGTATCGGGTCGAGGTGAAGAGCAGGCGGTCCAGGCGGATCCGCCCGGTCTCGTGGTCCACCTCGTACTTGTTGCGGTTCCCCTTGGGGATCTCGATGGTGACGTCGAACTCCACAGCAAGCACTTCCTCGGGTGTCGGGCCGCGCGCGCGGCGAGGATCTACGGCTGGTCCCCGCTCGGAGGACCCGGTCAGCACCTAGTGTGGCGTACGCGGCGCCACCTGCGCGCCGACGGGCCGGGACGGCACGAACACCAGGGCACGACGACGGACGGACGGCATGGCACGAATCGGCTCCACGGCCCGCAGCACCGTCGCCTGGGTGGCCGGCAGCCTCGCCGTCGTCCTCGTCGCGCTCTACGTCCTCCTCGACGTGCAGGACGCGGTCCCCGGCGTGCTGACGGACGAGCCCGCCCCCGCCGAGGCCGCGCCGTACCCCGCCGTCGCCCTGCCGGGTGCCCGCCCGGCCGCGGCCCCCGTCGACCTGCTCGACCCGGCCGCGCCCGCGGCGACTCCGGACGCGGTGGCGTCCGCCGTCGAGTCGCTCGTCGCGGACCCGGCCCGGCCCGGCGACGTGGCCGTCCGCGTCGTCGACTCCGCGACCGGCGAGGTCCTCGCCGAGCGCGACCCGACGAGCGCCCTGCAGACGGCCTCGTCGGCGAAGATCCTCACCGGCGCGGCGGCGCTCAGCGTGCTCGGCCCGCAGACGCGGTTCCCCACCACGGTGGTCTCCGCCGGGGACGGGCTGCTCGTCCTCGTCGGCGGCGGCGACGTCCTGCTCGGCGAGGGCGAGGGCGACCCGAGCGCGACCCGCGGCCACGCCGGCATCGCCGACCTCGCCGACCAGGTCGCCGCCGAGCTCGAGTCCTCGGGCACCACGGAGGTCCGCCTCGCCGTCGACGACTCCCAGTTCACCGGCGAGCCCTACGCCGACGACGTCACCGGGTGGGACCGCAGCTTCACGATGCCCGCGACCACGGTGGCCGTGAACACCGGCGCGGTCGACGGCGCCTACACCGCGGACCCCGCCATGGGCGCGACGGAGGCCCTCGCCGCCGCCCTCGAGGAGCGCGGCGTGACGGCCACGGTCGAGGGACGGGCCACCGCCCCCGACGGCGCGAGCGCGATCGCCACCACCGAGTCCGCGCCCGTCGAGCAGATCGTGCGGACCATGCTCGCCGACTCGGACAACGCGATCGCCGACGTGCTCGCCCGCATGGTCGCGCTCGCGAGCGGCCTGCCCGGCGACGCGACCTCCGGCGGGACCGCGGTCGTCGACGCCGTCGGCGCGCTCGGCATCGACACCGCCGGCACCGTGATGATCGACGGTGCGGGCCTCTCCATCACCGACTCGACCACCGTCACCGTCCTGACCGAGCTCGTCGACCTCGCGCTCGACCCGTCGGCCACGACCCTGGCCGGCCTCGTCCCCGCGCTCCCGACCTCCGGGCTCGACGGCACCCTCTCCGAGCGGCTCGTCGGCGAGAACGCCGGCCGCGTCCAGGCCAAGACGGGCACGCTCGCGCGCTCGGTCTCGCTCACGGGCACCGTGCTCACCGCCGACGAGCGACTCCTCACGTTCTCCGTGGTCATGCACTCGTTCGACGAGGGCGGGGCGTGGGCCGCGCGGGAGTCGATGGACACCTTCGTCTCCGAGCTCGCGGCCTGCGGCTGCGCCTAGGACCACCGCCCCGGCCCCGCCCCGCGACTACCGTGGGAGGCGTGACCGATCCCGTCGACCTCCGGCTCGCCGCCCGGCGCGCGGCCCGCCTCGCGCCCCCGGGCCCGCGCGGCACGCCCGAGGAGCTGACCGCCCTGGTGGCGGGCCTGCGCGAGGCCGCGGCCTCGGCGCCGCAGCACGTGGGCCGGCTCACCGGGCTGCACGACGCCGCGCACCGGGTCGCCGGACAGCGCGTGAGCGTGGTCGACCGGCCGGGCTGGGCGCGCGCCAACGCCGACCTGCTCGGGCACGTCTCGACGGGCCTCCTGCCCCCGGTCGGACGCCTCGGCGCGCGCCTCGCCGGCGAGGAGGCCGGCGCGCTGCTCGCCTACCTCTCGACCAAGGTGCTCGGCCAGTTCGACCCCTTCGGTCCCGGCGCCCCGCACCTGCTGCTCGTCGCGCCCAACGTGCTGCGCCTCGAGCGCGAGCTCGACCTCGACGCCCGCGACTTCCGCCGCTGGGTGGCGCTGCACGAGCAGACGCACGCCGTGCAGTTCGCCGCCGCCCCCTGGCTCGCCGAGCACCTGACGGGGATGATCCGCGGCACGATCGGCCCGGCGCTCGCCGAGGACCAGGACCGGGACGTCGGCGGCATGCTCGCCGCCGTCGTCGCCGCCCTGCGCGACCGGGACGAGCAGACGCCGGCCGGCCTCGAGATCGCGGGCCCGCTCGTCGACGCCCTGCTCACGCCGGCCGAGCGCGAGTCGCTCCAGCGGGTCGTCGCGGTGATGAGCCTGCTCGAGGGGCACGCCGACGTCGTGATGGACGCCGTCGGCCCGGCCGTCCTGCCGAGCGTGCGCCGCATCCGGCGCCAGTTCGACAAGCGCCGGGACGGCACGGGCCCCCTCGACGTCCTCCTGCGCACCCTGCTCGGGATGCGCGCGAAGACGGCCCAGTACCGCAACGGCGCCGCGTTCGTCCGGCAGGTCGTCGAGCGGGTCGGCCACGACGGCCTCAACGCCGTGTGGGCGGCGCCGGACCTGCTGCCGACCCCGACCGAGATCCTCGAGCCGGCCGCCTGGGTGTCCCGCGTCCACGCATGACCCACCACGCATGACCCGGCACCCGCGGGTCTCCGGCCCCGCCACGCTCGCGGCGCGCCGGGCCCTGCGCACCGCGCTCGCCGACCTGCCGCCGGGGACGCGCGTGCTCGTCGCGTGCTCGGGCGGCCCCGACTCGCTCGCGCTCGCGGTCACGGTCGCGCACCTCGTGCCGGAGGCCGGCTGGGTCGCGGAGGCGCTCGTCGTCGACCACGGCCTGCGCGCGGGGTCGGCGGGCGAGGCCTCCGACGTCGTCGCCCGGCTCCGCGCCGTGGGTCTCGCCGCGTCGGCGACCTCCGTCGACGCGGGGTCGGGCACGGGCGGGCCGGAGGCCCGCGCCCGGGACGCGCGCTGGGCGGCGCTGCGGGCGCGGGCCGCCGCACCCGGAGGCGCCGCTGCGCCCGAGGACACGGCCGTCATCCTCACCGGCCACACGATGGACGACCAGGCCGAGACCGTCCTGCTCGGCCTCGCCCGCGGCTCGGGCGCCCGCTCGCTCGCCGGGATGCGGGCGGTGGAACCTGGGGTGCGCCGCCCGTTCCTCACGATCCGCCGCGCCCAGACGCTCGCGGTGTGCGACGAGCTCGGCCTCACGCCCGTCATCGACCCGACGAACGCCGCCGACGGCCCCTGGCGCGCCGCCGACGGCACCGCCCTGCGCCGCGCCGCCGTCCGCGACCGCGCCCTGCCGGCGCTCGCCGACGCCCTCGGCGCCGACCCCGTCCCGGCGCTCGCCCGCACGGCCTTCCAGGCCCGGCGCGACGACGACGCGCTGACCGAGCGGGCCGACGCGCTGCTCGCGGACGCCCTGCTCGACGACGCGCGGCGGTCGCGCGCCGCGACGAGGGCGACCGACGACGACGGACCGGCGTCGTCGTCGGACCCGGTGATGACCCTCGACACCGCCGTCCTCGCCGCCGCCCACCCGGCCGTGCGCACCCGCGCCCTGCGCGCGGCCGGCGAGCGGGCGGGCTGGCGACCGGGCGACGTCAAGGCCGCGCACATCGAGGCGCTCGACGCCCTCGTGACGAGGTATACGGGGCAGGGACCGGCCGCGCTGCCCGGGGGAGTTCTCGCCCGCCGCAGCTGTGGCAGGCTGATGCTCTCCCGGAGGACGGACCAAGGAGACGAAGGAGCGACGTGGACGTAGCGGACATGGGCGAGGACCTGGCCGAGGTCATCGTCTCCAAGGACGAGATCGACGCGCGGCTGACCGAGATGGCGGCCGAGATCGACCGCGACTACGCCGGCCGGAACCTGCTGCTCGTCGGCGTCCTGCGCGGCGCCGTCATGGTGATGGCCGACCTCTCGCGCGAGCTGCACACGCCGCTCGAGATGGACTGGATGGCGGTGTCGTCCTACGGCTCGGGCACGAAGTCCTCCGGGGTCGTGCGCATCCTCAAGGACCTCGACTCCGACCTCACCGGCCGGGACGTGCTCATCGTCGAGGACATCATCGACTCCGGGCTCACCCTGTCCTGGCTGCAGGGCAACCTGCGCTCGCGCGGCGCCGCCTCCGTCGAGATCGCCACGCTCCTGCGCAAGCCGGACGCCGCGAAGGTCGCCGTCGACGTGCGCTACGTCGGGTTCGACATCCCCTCGGCGTTCGTCGTCGGGTACGGCCTGGACTACGCGGAGCGCTACCGCAACCTCCCGTTCGTCGGCCGGCTCGCGGAGCACGTCTACTCCCGCTGACCACGCCGGCCGGGTCGCTCCCGTCCGCCACCCCGTTCGCCGTGCGCGGAGCGGGCCCGGCCCCCGGACCCTCGGCGTGTCGCGCTCGGTTATCGTCGTCGGGTCGCCCGGGGCGGGCGCCGACCGGACGGAGCGGCTGAGGCTGGCATGAAGACAACCTGGAAGAAGATCGCGCGGAGTCCCTGGCCGTGGGTGATCGGGGCCCTGCTGGTCGTCGTCGTCCTCGTGCCCTTCTTCAGCGGCGGTCGGGTCTCGCCGATCGACACCTCGCAGGGCATGGAGGTCCTGCGCGGCGACACGGTCGAGCAGGCCCGCGTCAACGACACCACCCAGCGGGTCGAGCTCACGCTCACCGAGGACCTCGTGGCGCCGAACGGCGACGAGGGCTCGGACAACAACGAGAACTACGGCACGAGCGTCGAGTTCACGTACGCGGACGCCCAGAGCGGCGCGATCACCGACCTGCTTGAGGACGCGGACCCGGTGAGGGGCTACGACGTCGAGGTCCCGCAGGGCAACGCGTTCCTCTCCCTGCTCGGCCTCATGCTCCCGATGATCCTCATCCTCGGGCTCTTCTGGTGGCTGATGTCCCGCTCGCAGGGCGGCGGCGTCATGGGCTTCGGGAAGTCCACGGCGAAGAAGGTGAGCAAGGAGACCCCGGACGTCACGTTCTCCGACGTCGCGGGCGTGGACGAGGCGGTCGAGGAGCTCCAGGAGATCCGCGAGTTCCTCCAGGAACCGAGCAAGTTCCAGGCCGTCGGCGCGAAGATCCCCAAGGGTGTCCTGCTCTACGGCCCCCCGGGCACCGGCAAGACGCTCCTCGCGCGCGCCGTCGCGGGCGAGGCGGGCGGCTCGTTCTACTCGATCTCCGGCTCGGAGTTCGTCGAGATGTTCGTCGGCGTCGGCGCCTCCCGCGTGCGCAACCTGTTCGAGCAGGCCAAGCAGAACACCCCGGCGATCATCTTCGTCGACGAGATCGACGCGGTGGGCCGCCAGCGCGGCGCCGGCATGGGCGGCGGGCACGACGAGCGCGAGCAGACGCTCAATCAGCTCCTCGTCGAGATGGACGGGTTCGACTCGACGACGAACGTCATCCTCATCGCCGCGACCAACCGTCCCGACGTCCTCGACCCCGCGCTCCTGCGCCCGGGCCGGTTCGACCGCCAGATCTCGGTGACCGCCCCCGATCTGCCGGGGCGCCACCAGATCCTCCGCGTCCACGCGCGCGGCAAGCCGATGACCCCGGACGTCGACCTCGAGGGTGTGGCCCGCCGCACGCCCGGCTTCTCCGGCGCGGACCTCGCCAACGTCCTCAACGAGGCCGCGCTTCTCACGGCCCGCTCCGGCGCGCAGCTCATCGACAACCGCGCGCTCGACGAGGCGATCGACCGCGTCATCGCCGGCCCGCAGCGCCGCACCCGCGTGATGAACGACAAGGACAAGAAGGTCACGGCCTACCACGAGGGCGGGCACGCGCTGACCGCCGCGGCCCTGCGATACACCGACCCGGTGACGAAGGTGACGATCCTGCCGCGCGGCCAGGCCCTCGGCTACACGATGGTCATGCCCACCGAGGACCGGTACTCGAGCTCGCGCAACCAGCTGGTCGACCAGCTCGTCTACGCGCTCGGTGGCCGGGTGGCCGAGGAGGTCGTCTTCCACGAGCCGACCACGGGTGCCGGCAACGACATCGAGAAGGCGACGACGACCGCCAAGCAGATGGTCACCGAGCTCGGCATGTCCGCGCGCGTCGGCCCGGTCAAGCTGAGCGAGAGCAGCAGCGAGCCGTTCCTCGGCCGCGACATGGGCGGGTCGAAGGACTACTCCGACGACGTCGCGCGCGTGGTCGACGAGGAGGTGCGCACGCTGATGATGGACGCGCACCAGGAGGCGTGGGAGATCCTCACCGAGTACCGCGACGTCCTCGACGAGCTCGTGATCGAGCTGATGGACCGCGAGACCCTCAACGAGGCCGACCTGCGCCGCATCTTCTCCCGGGTGGTCAAGCGCGAGCCGCGCGAGCTCTGGTACGCCTCGCACAACCGCCCGGACCTCGGCCGCCGCCCCGTGCTCACCCGCGAGGAGCAGTCCCGCCGTGCGGCCGACCCGCGCCCCGCGAGCGAGTTCCGCCCGCGTCCGGAGGACACGAGCGACATGTTCGGCACGCAGCCGCCGCCCACCTCGCCCGACTTCGGGTCGGGGGAGGCCACGCCCGACGGCGGCGCCACGGACGGTCCCGCCACCGAGGGGCGGCCGTGACGGAGCACGACGCGCTGCCCGCCCAGCCGGTCGACCTCGCGGCCGCAGCCGCGGCCGTGCGCGCGCTGCTCGTCGCCGTCGGGGAGGACCCGGACCGCGAGGGCCTGCGGGAGACCCCGGAGCGCGTGGCCCGCTCGTTCGGCGAGCTGTTCGCCGGGCTCGCGGAGGACCCTGCCGACCACCTCGACTCCGTGTTCGACCTCGGCCACCAGGAGATGGTGATCGTCGCCGACATCCCGCTGTACTCGATGTGCGAGCACCACCTGCTGCCGTTCCACGGCAAGGCGCACGTCGGCTACATCCCGGGCGAGGACGGCCGTGTCACGGGCCTGTCGAAGGTGGCGCGGATGGTCGAGGGCTACGCCCGGCGCCCGCAGGTCCAGGAGAACCTCACGAGCCAGGTCGCCGACGCGCTCGTCGACCGGCTCGGCGCCCGCGGCGCCCTGGTCGTGGTCGAGGCCGAGCACATGTGCATGTCGATGCGCGGGGCCCGGGCCACGGGTACCCGCACCGTCACCTCGGCCGTGCGCGGCATGATGCGCAACCCCGCCACCCGCGCGGAGGCGATGAGCCTCCTGCGCTCGCGCTCGTAGCCGCCGTGCGCACCGGCGACCTGTTCCGCGGCGCCCCCGCCGGCCTGCCCGCGTCCGTGCCCACCGGCCGCACGCTGGTCATGGGCGTCCTCAACGTCACCCCGGACTCCTTCTCCGACGGCGGCGCGTACGTCGACCCGGGTGCCGCCCTGGCGCACGGGCTCGACATGGTGGCGCGCGGCGCCGACCTCGTCGACGTCGGGGGCGAGTCCACCCGGCCCGGCGCCACGCCCGTCGACCCCGCCGAGGAGATCCGCCGGGTCGAGCCCGTGGTCCGCGCGCTCGCGGAACGCGGCGTGGTCGTCAGCATCGACACCCTGCACGCCGCGACGGCGGCCGCCGCGCTCGAGGCCGGCGCCCGCATCGTCAACGACGTCTCCGCCGGGGTCCACGACCCGGAGATCCTGCAGGTGGCCGCGCGGGCCGGCGCCGTCGTCGTCCTCCAGCACCGCCGGGGCGAGGCGGGCACGATGACCGCTCTCGCCGACTACGACGACCTCGTGCCCGACGTCGTCGTCGAGGTCGCCGAGCGCCGGGACGCGGCGCTCGCGGCCGGGATCGCGGCGGACCGGATCGTCCTCGACCCGGGCCTCGGGTTCGCCAAGGAGGGCACCCAGTCCTGGGAGGTGCTCGAGCGCCTCGAGGCACTCGCCGCGCTCGGCCACCCGCTCCTCGTGGGGACGAGCCGCAAGCGGTTCCTCGCCGCCGCCGTCGCGGACGGCCCGGACCGCACCGGGACCCCGGTCGACCGCGACGCCGCCACCGCCGCCACGACCGCGCTGCTCGCCGCCCGAGGCGTGTGGGCGGTGCGGGTCCACGACGTCCGGCCATCCGCCGACGCCGTGGCCGTGGCCGCCGCGCTCGCCCCGTTCGCGGGCGGTGACGGGCGGTGAGCAGCGGCCCCGCCCGGATCGCCGTGACGGGCCTGCGGACCCACGCCCACCACGGCGTGTACGACCACGAGCGGCGCGACGGCCAGCCCTTCGGCGTCGACGTCGTCTTCGAGCTCGCGACGGAGCGCGCGGCGGCGACCGACGACGTCGCGGACACGCTCTCCTACGGCGAGGTCGCGCGCACCGCCCGGGCGATCCTCGCGGGCGAGCCGGTCGACCTCCTCGAGACCCTCGCCGAGCGGATCGCGGGCGCCGTCCTCGACCTGGGGGCCGGCGCCGTCGAGGTCACCGTCCACAAGCCCGAGGCGCCGGTCGGGGTCGAGGTCGACGATGTCACCCTGACGATCCGCCGGGAGCGCACGGCGCACGACGACGTCGCGGACCCCGTGCTGCGCGCCGCCCCCGTGGGGCCGACGCCGGTCGTCCTCGCGCTCGGCTCCAACCAGGCCGGTGACCTCGCCGCACCCGCGGACCAGCTGCGCCGCGCGGTCGACGCCCTCGCGCACGCCGACGGGCTGCACATCGACGCGGTCTCGCCGCTCGTGGCCACCGCGGCCGCCCTCGCGCCGGGGCAGGCGCCGCAGCCCGACTACGTCAACGCGGTCCTCGTGGGGACCACCACGCTCGCGCCGGCGGGCGTCCTCGAGATCGCCAGGCGGTGCGAGGAACGGGCCGGCCGCGTGCGGACGGAGCGGTGGGCGGCGCGCACCCTCGACGTCGACGTCGTCGCCTACCGGGGCGTCACCTCGGACGACCCGGCCCTCACGCTGCCCCACCCGCGGGCCGCCGAGCGAGCCTTCGTCCTGCTGCCGTGGTCGCTCGCGGACCCGGCCGCCGAGCTCCCGGGCGCGGGGCGCGTGGCCGACCTCGCCGCGCGGGCAGCGGACGCCGACGGGGTCCGCTCGGTGACCGAGGTCTGGCGATGAGGCGCACGTCGATCGCCTGGCTCGTGGGCGCCGCGATCATCGCCGGCGCGGCGTCCTGGTTGCTGCTCGGGATCGCCGAGGTGTACGTCGAGGTCTCGTGGCTGACCGCGGTCGTCCTGCTCGGGCTCGCGCTGGGCCTGTGGCTCGGCGGGCGCGCGGTCAGGCGGCTCGTCGAGGGGGAGCGGACGAGCATGACGCCGCTCGGCGCCGCGCGCGTCGCGGCCCTCGCGCAGGCGTCGGCCTGGGGCGGCTCGCTGGTGACCGGGTGGTTCGCGGCGCAGGCGCTCGTCGCGGCCGGCAGCTGGCACGCCGCGTTCGCCGCCGCCCACCTCGCCGAGTCGGTCGCGAACGGGGCGGCCGCCGTCGTGCTCGTCGTCGTCGGGCTCGTGGTCGAGCACTGGTGCTCGATCCCGCCCGAGGACGAGACCGAGGTCCGATCGGCCGCCTCGGGGCCGGAACCGGCGTGAGGCCGGTCGGCGCAGCGGATCCGGACGGGTCCACCGCGGGGTGGAGGAGCGCGCCCACCGTCCGCCGGTCGGTGGATCTGCTGACGACGCCTCGTTTGGCATGATTCGCGCGGGGGCGGACGCTCCCGGACGCCCAGCGTGATCGGAGACGGCATGTCGCAGCAGTGGGAGCAACCGGACGCACCGGCTGCCGAGCGCCCCTCCCCGTTCGCGCCGCCCGGCGTCCCGTTCCGGCCCGTCGACCAGAGCCTGGCAACGGTCCGGATCATCTCGACGTGTCTCTGGCTGGGCCCGCTCGCCGTCGTCGGCGTGGTCCTCGGGATCTGGGTCGGTGGCTGGGGCTGGTGGCTCGGGACCGGGATCGTCGCGGCCCTGCTGCTGTGGATCGTGCTGCTCGTGCCCCGGCAGGTCCGCGCGATGGGCTACTGCGAGATGGACGAGGACCTGCTGTTCCGCAAGGGCCTCCTCTGGCGCTCGCTCGTGGTGGTGCCCTACGGCCGCATGCAGCAGATCGATGTCGAGGCCGGTCCGCTCGACCGGCGCTTCGGCATCGCGTCGGTCAAGCTGAGCACGGCGTCCGCGCAGACCGACGCGAAGATCCCGGGCCTGCCCGCCGACGAGGCGGCGCGCCTGCGTGAGTCGCTCACCTCGCGCGGCGAGGCACGGCTGGCCGGCCTGTGAGTGGGGAGAGCCGGCAGGACGACCTCCCCGTCGAGGCCGGGGACGGCTGGCGGCGGGTGCACCCCGTCACGCCCGTCCTGCTCGTGTGGCAGGTCCTCGCGGCGATCCTCGCCGTCCTCGTCTTCCAGGTCGGCCAGGAGCTCGCCGGCACCGGCGGCTGGGACTGGGTCGTCGACCACCTGAGCACTGTGCTGCTGTGGCTGGGCGTCGGGATCGCGGTCGTCATCGTCGTGGTCGGCATCTACTCGTCGCTGTCCTGGCGGCGGATGCGCTACCGGGTCGACACCGACGGGGTCGAGCTCAACTCGGGCATCCTCTTCCGGCAGCAGCGCCGCGCCCCGCTCGCGCGGGTCCAGGCGGTCGACCTCCAGCAGCCGCTGCTCGGCCGCATGTTCGGCCTCGCCCGGGTCAAGGTCGAGACCGCGGGCGCGGCGGACTCCAACGTGACGATCGCGTTCCTCCGGCTCGCGGACGCGAACGCGCTGCGGGCGGAGATCCTCGCCCGCGCCGCCGGGGTCGACCTCGACGAGGTGCGCATCGCCGCCGAGGCCGCCGCGGGCGGGACGGACGCCGAGCAGGCCGTTCGCGAGGCGGCCGGTGCGGGTGGTGCCGGCGGCGACCACGACGGAGCCGCGGGAGCCTCGGGAGCAGCCGGAGCGTCGGCCGAAGCCGGCGCCGACCCCGACGACCCCCGCTCCTTGCGCGCCGCCCGCACGGGCTACCGCGAGGCGCCCGAGCGTGTCGTGTTCGAGATCGACAACGGGCGTCTCGTCGCGTCCACCCTGCTCTCGCCGGGCTTCATCTCCATCGCGCTCATGCTGGTCGCGGCGATCGTCGTCCTCGCGCTGCGCGCCCCGTTCGGCGTGCTCGCCGCGTTCGTCCCGGGCGTCATCAGCTCCGTGGGCTTCGTGTGGAGCCGGTTCTCGGGGGCGTTCAGCTTCACCAGCGCGACCTCGCCCGACGGCATCCGCGTCCGCCGCGGCCTGCTCGAGACCACCTCGCAGACCATCCCGCCCCGCCGGGTGCAGGCCGTCCGCCTTAGCCAGCCCTGGCTGTGGCGGTGGCGCGGCTGGTGGCGCGTCGAGGGCTACATCGCCGGGTACGGCGTGGCCGAGGGCAGCTTCGCCAGCTCGTCGAGCACGCTCATGCCGGTCGGGACGCGGTCCGAGGCCCTGACGGCGATGTGGCTCGTCGTGCCCGACCTCGGGGTCGACGACCTCCCCGCCGTCCTCGACGCCGGCCTCGACGGCTCCGGCGACGCCGCGGGCTTCCTCACCTCGCCCCGGCGCGCGCGCTGGCTCGACCCCAAGGCATGGCGCCGGCAGGCCGTGCTCGTCACGCGCGAGGCGATCCTCCTGCGCACCGGCTGGCTCGGCCGGAAGCTCGAGGTCGTCCCGCACGGGCGCACGCAGTCCGTCGGGATCACCCAGGGCCCGTGGGAGCGCCGGCTCCGGCTCGCGAACCTCCACATGCACACGGTGGCCGGTCCCGGTCAGCCCGCCGTCCAGCACCTCGACGAGCAGGACGCGCTCGCCCTCCTGCAGCACCAGGCCGAACGCGCGCGCGAGGCCCGCCACCGCGAGGGCCCCGAGGAGTGGGCGCGCCGCGTCGCCGTGCTCCCGGACGTCAAGGCACCCGCCCCCGACGACGACGACGCCGCCACGCCCGGTGCGCCGCCGCCCAGCGGCGGACCTGTGCCGACCGGTGCCCCGGCGCCGGCCGGCGGCCCAGTACCTCCCGGCGGCCCTGCGAGCCCCACCCACCCGAGCCCCACCCACCCGCGCGGCCCGGACGGCGGCAGCTGGTCGGCCAACCACGACGCGACGCACGTCGAGGGGCCGACGGCATGAGTGACAGCCGCCCCGGCCGCCTCGACGTCGGCATCGTCTCCGCCGGCCGCGCCGGCTCCGTGCTCGGCGCGGCGATGGGCGTCGCCGGCCACCGGCTCGTCGGCGTCACGGCGCGGAGCGAGGCGAGCCGCGAGCGGGCCGCGGTCCTCCTGCCGGACGTGCCGGTCCTTCCGGCCGTCGACGTCGCCGCCGAGGCCCAGCTGCTCCTCCTCGCGGTCCCGGACGACGTCCTGCCCGGGCTCGTCGCCGAGCTCGCCGACTCCGGCGCGATCCGGCCGGGACAGGTGGTCGTCCACGTGTGCGGGCGGCACGGGACGGACGTCCTCGAGCCCGCCGCCGCGCGCGGCGCGCTCACCCTCGCCGTGCACCCGGCGATGACCTTCACGGGCACCTCGCTCGACCTGCGCCGGCTGCCGGGCTGCCCGACGGCCGTCACCGCGGCGCCGGCGCTCCTCCCGCTCGCCCAGGCGGTGGCGATCGACCTCGGTGGCGAGCCCGTCGTCGTCGCGGCCGCGGACCGCGCGCTCTACCACGCGGGGCTCGCCCACGGCGCGAACCACCTCGTCACCCTCGTCGGCCAGGCCACGCGGATGCTCGAGGAGGCCGGCGTGTCCGAGCCCGGCGACTACCTGCGGCCGCTCCTCGAGGCGGCCCTCGGCAACGCGCTTGCCAGCGGGGAGAGCGCGCTGACCGGCCCCGTGGCGCGCGGCGACGCCGCGACCGTCCGCGCGCACACCGCCGCGCTGGGCGAGCTCGACCAGCCGTCGCAGGCCGATCTCCTCGCCACCTACGCGCACCTCGCGCGCGCGACGGCCGCCCGCGCCGTCCGCACCGGGCGCCTCGACCCGGACGCCGCGGCGGCGGTCCTCGACGCACTGCCCTGACCCTGCCCCGATCCACCGCACGGCCCCCCGCGTACCCTTGAGGGATGGACAGGCTCCGCCCGATCGTCGTGCGCACGCTCCTCGGCGCGCGCACGGCCCGCGACGCCCTCACCGGCCGCGTGGCGCTCGTGATGACGATGGGCGCCCTCCACGACGGCCATCTCTCGCTCGTGCGGGAGGCCGCCGGGCGGGCCGAGCACGTCGTCGTGTCCGTGTACGTCAACCCGCTCCAGTTCGACGACCCGGACGACCTCGAGCGCTACCCGCGCGACCTCGACGCGGACCTCGACCTGCTCGCCGGGGCCGGCCTCGGCGGCCGCCTCGCCTACGTCCTCGCCCCCGACGACGCCGAGATGTATCCCCGCGAGCCGCTCGTGCGGATCGACCCGGGGCCCGTCGCGGCGGTCCTCGAGGGCGCGACCCGGCCCGGCCACTTCGCGGGCGTCCTCCAGGTCGTCACCAAGGTCCTCGCCACGGTCCGCCCGGACGTCGCGGTCTTCGGCCAGAAGGACGCCCAGCAGCTCGCGCTCGTCCGCACGCTCGTCGACGACCTGAGCCTCGGTACAGAGATCGTCGGCGCACCGATCCGCCGCGAGGACGACGGCCTCGCGATGTCCTCGCGCAACGCCCACCTGTCCGCGACCGAGCGGGAACGCGCGACGGCCCTGGTCAGGGCGCTGACTGCCGGCGAGCATCGCGCGGCGGCCGGCGCCTCCCCGGCCGAGGTCCTCGCCGCGGCGAGCGGCGCGCTCGAGGCGAGCGACGGCGTCGTGCCCGACTACCTCGTCCTCGTCGACCCGGCCACGTTCCTCGACGTCGACCCCGACCACACCGGCGAGGCCCTCCTCGCCGTCGCCGCCCGCGTGGGCGCGACCCGCCTCATCGACAACCTCACCGTCCAACTCGCACCCAGAAAGGTCACCTCGTGACCCGTACGCCCGCCTCGCTCATGCGCCCGATGATGATCGGCAAGATCCACCGGGCCACGATCACGGGTGCCGACCTGCACTACGTCGGCTCGCTCACCGTCGACGCCGACCTGCTCGACGCCGCGAACCTCCCGCCCGGCCACCAGGTCGACGTCGTCGACATCACCAACGGCGCGCGCCTGACCACCTACGTCATCCCCGGCGAGCGGGGCAGCGGCGTGCTGACGATCAACGGCGCGGCCGCCCACCACATCCAGGCCGGCGACCTCGTCATCGTCATCGCCTACGGCCACCTCTCCGACGAGGACGCGCGCTCCTACGAGCCGTCCGTCGTGTTCGTCGACGAGGACAACCGGATCGTCGAGTGCTCGCACGAGCCGGGGCAGGTGCCGGACACGGACCGCGGGAGCGCGCCCGAGATGGAGTCCTCCGGCGAGACGTTCGCGTCCTACCGCGCGGCGAAGGCCCGGCACACGCTGCCGAAGGGCTGAGCGGGCTCTCGGACTACCCTGGCCCGGTGACCGAGACTCCCGAGACCCCCGACGACGACACCCCCGAGCAGGTCCGCGTCCGCGCCGAGAAGCGCGCGCGGCTCCTGGCCGCCGGGACCGACCCGTACCCGGTCATCCTGCCGATCACGACGACGATCGCCGAGGTCCGTGCCGCGCACGGCGACCTCGAGGCCGGCACCGAGCTGGACGACGTGCTCGTCGGCGTCGCGGGCCGCGTGATGTACCTGCGCAACACCGGCAAGCTGTGCTTCGCCACCCTGCAGGCAGGCGACGGGACGCGCATCCAGGTCATGCTGTCGCTCGCCGCGGTCGGGGAGGAGTCCCTCGCGGCGTTCAAGTCCGACGTCGACCTCGGTGACCACCTCTACGTCCACGGGCACGTGGGCGCCTCGCGCCGCGGCGAGCTGAGCATCTTCGCCCGCCCCGGGCAGGTCGCCGGCGAGCCCGCCCCCGCCTGGCGGATTGCCGCCAAGGCCCTGCGGCCCCTGCCGAAGACCTACGAGACGGCCGACGGCGCCGAGTCCTCGCTCTCGGAGGAGGGGCGTGTCCGGCATCGACACCTCGACCTCGTCATGCGTTCCGGGGCGCGGGACATGGTGCGGCTGCGCTCCGCCGTGACCCGCTCGCTGCGCCGCACGTTCGACGCGCGCGACTTCCTCGAGATCGAGACGCCGATGCTGCAGAACCTGCACGGCGGCGCGGCGGCCCGGCCGTTCGTCACGCACATGAACGCGTACGACACCGAGCTGTTCCTCCGCATCGCGCCGGAGCTGTACCTCAAGCGGGCCGTGGTCGGCGGGATCGACAAGGTCTTCGAGATCAACCGGAACTTCCGCAACGAGGGCGCGGACTCCACGCACTCCCCGGAGTTCACGATGCTCGAGGCCTACGAGGCGTACGGCTCCTACGACACGATGGCCGAGCTCACCCGGACGCTCGTGCAGACCGCCGCGCAGGACGCGCTGGGGACCACGCTCGTCACGCTCGCCGACGGCACGGAGTACGACCTCGGGGGCGAGTGGGCACAGCTGGGCCTCTACGAGTCGCTCGCCGAGTCCCTCGGGGAGGAGATCACCCCCGAGACGTCGGAGGAGGACCTGCGCTCGCTCGCGGATCGGCTCGAGATCCCGCTCGCGCCGCACCACACGCCGGGCAAGATCGTCGAGGAGATCTGGGAGGCGCGCGTGGGGGACCACCTGTGGGCGCCGACGTTCGTGCGCGACTTCCCGGTCGACACCTCGCCGCTCACGCGGGCGCACCGCTCGAAGTCGGGCACGGTCGAGAAGTGGGACCTGTACGTGCGGGGCATGGAGCTCGCGACGGCGTACTCCGAGCTCGTGGACCCGGTCGTCCAGCGAGAGCGCTTCGAGGCGCAGGCGCTCGTCGCCGCCGCCGGCGACCCGGAGGCGATGGTCCTCGACGAGGACTTCCTCCAGGCGATGGAGGCCGGGATGCCGCCCGCCGGCGGGATGGGCATGGGGATCGACCGCCTGCTCGCCGCCATGACCGGCGCGGGTATCCGCGAGACGATCACGTTCCCGCTGGTCAAGCGGATCTAGTCTGGATCCATGGACCACGCACGCCTCGGCGCCTCCGGACTGTCCGTCTCCCGCGTGGGTCTGGGGTGCAACAACCTCGGCCGCCGCGGGACCGTGACCGAGCACCAGGACGGCGCGTCCGCCCTGGTCCACGCGGCGCTCGACGCCGGAATCACGTTCTTCGACACCGCGAACTCCTACGGGCCGGCCACGTCCGAGACGCTGCTCGGGGAGGCGCTCAAGGGGCGCCGCGACGACGTCGTGGTGGCGACGAAGTTCGGGATGAAGGCCCACGACGACGAAGGGCCCGACTTCGGTGCGCGCGGCTCGCGGCGGCACGTCAAGCGGTCGGTCGAGCACTCGCTCCGGCGTCTGCAGACCGACCGGATCGACCTGTACCAGTACCACACGCCCGACGCCGACACCCCGATCGACGAGACGATCTCCGCCCTCGACGACCTCGTGCGCGAGGGCAAGGTCCTCTACGTGGGGCACTCGAACCTGGCCGGCTGGCAGATCGCCGACGCCGCCCACGTGGCCGAGTCGCTCGGCGGGGTGCAGTTCGTGTCCGCGCAGAACCACTACAACCTGCTCGACCGTCGCGCCGAGCAGGAGGTCATCCCCGCCGCCGAGCACTTCGGCCTCGGCGTGCTGCCCTTCTTCCCGCTGGCCAACGGCCTGCTCACGGGCAAGTACTCCGAGGGGGTGGCCCCGGCGGGTTCCCGGCTCACCCTCACGCGTCAGCACCTGCTCGACGACGAGAACACCCTCGCGACGCTGCGGAAGTTCGGCGAGTTCGCCCGTGCGCGCGACCTCACCGAGCTGCAGGTGGCCTTCTCGTGGCTGGCCTCGCGCGGCCCGGTGGCCTCGGTCATCGCCGGCGCGACGACGCCGGAGCAGATCCGGCAGAACGCCGAGGCCATCGCCTGGGTGCCGACCGAGGAGGACGAGGCCGAGCTCGACGAGCTGTTCCCGGCGGTCCCGAAGGTCGCGCCGTTCTGATCGTCCCCACCCGCGCCGCACGCTCCCTGCCTCGCGCACCCCGCAGGGTCGGTGGCGTCAGTCCTCGACGGGCTCCGGCGGCAGCCCGGCGGCCACCCGGAGGATCGTCCGTTCGGCGTCGTCGACGGTTGTTCGACGGGCTCCCTTGGCGACGAGGTCGCGGTACATCGCGGGCTCGGCGAGCGTGAGCGCGAGGCCGCGGCGCACGAGGTTGAGCGGCGGCTTTCTGCCCTCGTCCAGGTCTCTGGCCAGGCGGAACACGAAGGTCTGCAGTCGGGGGCGGGTGAGGCACAGGGCGTCGGCGAGGATCCCCTCCGTCCGGCAGGCGTCGATGATCTCGGCGGCGAAGATCCCTTCCGCGACGACGGCGCGGGCCGTGCCGAGCTCGATCGTCCTCGAGCTCACGCGCGCGTTCGACGGGATGTCGTAGACCGGGACCTCCACCGACCCCGTCGTCACGAGCTCGACGAGTGCCGCCACGGCCGCGGCGCCGTCCCAGCTGGCGGGGGAGTCCCAGTCGACCATGCCGTGGCGACGGGGCAGGCCGGGGTGGTCGCCGTCGAGGTAGAAGTCGTCGAGGGCGACGGTGGGCAGGCCGAGCCGGCGCGTGAGGCGCGTCTTGCCGGAGCCTGACGGCCCTGTCACGAGCACGACCCGTGCGAGCGGGGTCCGCGCCGCCTCGGGGATGTCGAACAGCGGTTCCTGCGCCGGTCGGGCTGGGGGTGTCGGGGGCGGGTCTGGGGTCGTGGGGGGCGGCGTCGTCGGGTCCGGGGTCCTCGGGTCCGGCGTCGGGATGCGCGAGGGGTGATCCGTCGCGCCCTCCCCGGGCGTGTGGCGGGTGGTGCGGGCGTCGTCGTCCATCGCCACCTCCGGTCCGTCGGCGGGCCGGTGCCCGCACCGGACAAGGGTAGGCGAGGCGTGCCGGCACGCCGGTACGTCGCCCGGCCGTGACTGTCGCGCGGGACCCGCCCCGATCCTCGCGTGTGCCATGCCCGTTGGGTGCGCCGGTGCCGCCGCTTGTGCCTGTGCCTGTGCCTGTGACTGTGACTGTGCCTCTGCCCCTACTCCTGCCAGTGCCTCCAACCCTGCCTCTGCGCCTGGCCTGGCGGCGCGTCGGCGATTCGCCCCACCGTTTGCCCCGGTCCCGATCTATCCACAGGACGCCTTCGTGACGTCTTGTCCACTTATTTCGGTTGATCTCGTGTGGTGTCAGTTCGTTGCGGTAGGCTTGGATCAGTTCGAACACAGGTTCGAGAAACTGGCTCGACGAGGAGGTGGCGAGATGACCGACACGAGTACCGAGACCCACGTTGTTGGCTCGCGCGCGGTCTCTCGATCGCCCCTCACTGCTTCTGGAGCCACGACCACGACCGCTCTCGCGTCGGGGCGTTGCGGCACCTCCACGGCCGGGTCGGACTCCGCGGTTCGCCCCGCAACCACAACGGAGTCCGCCTCTGCGCCTGACGTCACCGCCACGACCGGGCAAGACGCGGCGCCTCGGCCCGCCGACGCTCCCGGGTCCGCGAGTATCCCTGCCGTTCCCGCCGTACCTGCCACGGCTACCCGTACGACCGCGCCCGCTTTTGCATCGGCCCTTGCCACTCGGCCCCCTGGCCAGGCCGGCTCCGCGTCGCGGGCCGGCGGGACGTGGACCGACGCGCTGCTCGGGGACGACGCGCTCGGTGCGCTCCTCGTCGAGCTGTCCGGCGTCGAGGCTGCCGATGAGCCGGGGGAGATCGACCTCATCACACGGGTGGAGTCGGTCAAGTCGGCGCTCGCAGCCGTCCAGGCGCGTGCAGCGGTACGACTCGACGAGCGGCGGCGGGCGGCCGAGGCCGCGCGGGGCGTGCCTGCGCATGAGCGCGGCAAGGGCGTCGCGGAGGAGGTGGCGCTCGCCCGGCGGGACTCGCCGACGAAGGGCTCGCAGCATCTCGGGTTCGCCAAGGCGCTCCTTCGCGAGCTGCCCCGCACCATGACCCTTCTGGAGCAGGGCGACGTGTCGGAGTGGCGGGCCACGCTCGTCGCGCGCGAGACGGCGATGCTCGACGCCGAGGACCGCCGGGTCGTCGACGAGGCCGTCGCGACCGACCTGCCGCGACTGAGCGACGCACAGGCGGCTGCACGCGCGCGTCACCATGCCCGGCAGCTGGACCAGGCGTCGGCCGTGGAGCGGCTCGAGCGGCACAGGCGCGAACGCCGCGTCTCCGTCCGACCTGCGCCGGGCGGCATGGCCTACGTGACGGCGCTCCTCACGCTCACCGACGCGGTGGCGGTCAAGGCCTCGCTGCTACGGGCGGCCGACACCGAGGTCACCGAGGGTGGCACCGTTGCGCGTACCCGAGACCAGGTGGCGGCGGATCTGTTCGTCGAACGCATCACCGGCACGCGACCCGGACGCCCGGGAGGTGTCGACCTCACCCTCGTGATGACGGACGAGACGCTGCTGGGCGGCAACGAGCCGGCACGGATACCGGGGGAGGGTCCGCTCGACGCGGCCGTCGCGCGCGGCATCCTCACCGCGGACCAGGCGGGCGACGTCCAGCTGCGGCGCCTGTGGGTCGAGCCGGAGACCGGGCGGATCACGAAGATGGACGTCCGCTCGCGGCTCTTCTCCAAACGACTCCGGGCACTCGTGCTGGCGCGCGACGACCGATGCCGCAACCTGTGGTGCGGCGCGCCGATCCGGCAGGTCGACCACGTGCGCCCGCACGCGGCCGGCGGGACGACGGACGTCGCGAATGCGTCGGGGCTGTGCCAGCGGTGCAACCTCGCGAAGGAGAACGAGGGGTGGTCCCACAGCGTCGACGGCGAGGACCTCGTGGTCAGGACGCCGACGGGGCACACGTACTCGACCCGTGGCGGCTCGGCCCTCGCCCAGACGTTCCGGGCGAGCCGGACGGACGCCATGCGTCGGCGTTACGCCGAGAGCCGGGCGGCGCTTGCGGAGCTCGAGCAGCCGGTCCGAATCTCGGACGGCGTGGCTCCTTCGCAGCTGCCAGGCGTCGGAACCAGTGGCGATCCGCCCGGCTGGATCGCGGCGGCCGGTGGTGATCCACCCGAGATGGTGGAGCCGGACGATCGTGATTACCTGGACGACCTCGACGACCTGTCCTACGTGGACGACCTGGAGGAGTTCGAGGTGCCCGACATGTATGACCTGCCTTACCGCGGGGGGTGGTCGGGGTGAGCCCGTCCCTGGCGGGACCATGTCGGGCCGGTCAGGGGCACGTGGCACGATCTCCCCGTGAGCGACTTCGAGGCCGAGATCAGCCAGCTCGAGACCGCGGCGAGCAACGCCCGAGACGCGTCCGGCGAGATCGCCGACGTCGACCTGCCGGCAGCGGTCGACGGGATCGCCACGGCGATGCCCGGTTCGACCTCCGCGGTGTCGGCGCCAGAGCTGGGGACGAGCTGGACCGGGGAGAAGGATGCCCTCACCGGGGGGCTGGACGACTACGCGGCCGGGCTCGAGGCAGCGGCGCGCACCTACCGCGACACCGACGAGGCGGCGGCGCAGGACTTCGGCTGACCCCGGCTCAGCCGCCGAACGTGCGCACCGGCCGGCCCGGTACCTCGACCCGGATGCGGAAGACGGCGCCGGCCTCCGGCTCCGGGTCGTCGAGCTTCTCCCTGGACGTGGTGACGAACAGGTCGCGGCCGTCCTCGCCGCCGAGCGTGCATGCGGTGACGAGGCGGACGGGCAGGTCGACCGTCGCCAGCTCGGCCCCCTCGGGGGAGTACAGGCGCACCTTCCCGACGCGGTTGAGCGCGACCCACACGTTCCCCGCCGAGTCGACGGTCAGGCCGTCGGGCCGCTCGTCGGACGCTACGGTCGCGAAGCGCCGTCGGTTGCGGAGCCCGGCGTCGGTGACGTCGAAGACATCGGTCCCTCCGGCCGAGGTGTCGTTGTAGTACGCGAGCGAGCCGTCGGGGGAGACGTCGAAGCCGTTGGAGGTCGTCACCCGCTCGATGGCGGTCGTCACGTCCCCGCCGGGCGTGATCCGGTAGAGGCTCGCGACCTCCGGGCTGCGGTCGTACGCCATGTTGCCCGCGTAGAGGTTGCCGGCGGCGTCGCAGCCGCCCTCGTTCATCCGCAGTCCCTCGTGGCGCCAGAGGGTCAACCACGGTGAGGGCTCGGCGTCGGGCTCGTCGGACGTGGCCAGCCCACGCTCGGTGCCGACCACGTAGCCGCCGTCGGCGCGCGGGCGGACGAAGGCGGCGACGGCGGAGCCGGTCGGCAGGCGGTCGACCACGCCGTCGTCCCGGACGGTCAGCAGGTCCCCGGCGAGCATGTCGACGAACCGGAGCCCGCCCCAGCTCGCGGACCAGACCGGCCCCTCACCGTGATAGGCGACGGCGTCGGTGACCTGTTCGGGTGCCGAGTGCACGTGTGTCATGGGCCCATTGTCGACCACGGCCCGTCGCGGCGCGCCACCCGGGAGCGGGCCTGCCACGTGCTCCCGTCGTCGTCGATGGGGACTTCTCCCCGCGCGATCGTTGTCATGGATTCGGCCCTCGGGGCGCGACGTGGAAGATTCGTCCCGTCGGCACTTCCGGGACGCCGACGACGACGGACCTGCCCAGGAGATGCGCGCATGGACGATGCCGACGGCTCACCGCCCGAGCCGACCGACGCCGACCGGGAGATCACCGACCTCGCCGAGGCCGTCAAGGACGACCTCGATGCCGCGCTCGACGGGCTCACCTGGATCCAGAACCGCCCGCAGCTGAGCACGGCGCGCACCGGTCCGGGAGCGAGCGACCCGGTGGACCGGCACTACACGTTCGGCGTCGCCCGGCACCTCGACGAGGACGAGTGGGACCGCGCGATCGCGATCGTCGCGGCCCACGCCCGCCGGGTGGGGTACACGGGGGCCGAGCTCGCCGTCGACAGGCTCGAGGACCACGAGGCTCGGTTCTACGCCGAGGACGGCCGCATCCTCACCTTCGGCACCGCCGCCTCGACGATCTTCCGCGTGACCGTGCGACCGGGCGCCGGCCTGCCGGCGCACATGGGCGGACCAGGCGCGGCGCCAGGGTCCGGCGCCGTCGGCCCCGGCGCGCCCGACCCCGCCTCGGCCGGCTCGGCCTCGGCCGAGCCCCTCATCGGCCCCGCCGGCGCCGACCTCCCGGATGCGGCCCCCGACATCGTCGACGAGGTCCCGCGATGGTGACCTGGTCGGACGTGCGGAGCTGGTCGTCGTCGTCGCTCGCCGCCGAGGTCACCGCGCTCGGGAACGCTCGCGACACGCTGCAGGGCATCGAGGACGAGCTCGACGCGATGGTCACCCCCGCCGGCTGGACCGGTGATGCCGCCACCGCCGCCGGGACCCGCCGCACCCAGATCGGCACCGCCGCGCAGTCGATCGTCTACGAGGTCTCCCTCGTCCGGGCGGCCGTCGACGAGGCCGAGGACTCCGTGCGCACCGTCGAGGACAAGGTCGCCGACATCGACGCGCTCGCCAGCAGCCGCGAGGTCACGGTGGGCAGCGACGGCTCGGTCACCGACACCCGGACGCCGCCGGCCCAGTTCGACACGGTCGAGGACCGCGACGCGTACACGCGCGAGCGCCAGGAGGCCGTCGACGTCGTGTCGCAGGCCGTCACCGAGGTCCTCCTGCTTGCCGAATCCGCCGACACAACGCTGGCCGCGGTCCTCGACTCCGCGCACGGCGACCAGCTCGACTCGGGGCACACCGATCTCGCGGCGGCCGCCGCGGCCGGCGACACCGACGGGCAGATCACCTGGCCCCCGCCGCCCGACGGCGACGAGCAGGCCCAGGCGGACTGGTGGGAGTCCCTCACCCCGGCCCAGCGCCAGGAGATCCTCGACGACGAGCCGGACCTCGTCGGCAACCGCGACGGCATCCCGTCCACCGCCAGGGACGAGGCCAACCGCAACCGGCTCGACGGCGAGAAGACCGACGCCGAGGAGGCGCTGGCAGCCGCCGAGGCCTCGGGCGACCAGGGTGCGATCGACGACGCCCAGGCCGCGCTCGACTCGATCACCCAGGTCGAGGAGACGATCGCCCAGGACGACCGCTACCTCCTCCTGCTCGACACCGAGTCCGGCGACCGGGTCAAGGCGGCGGTCGCGAACGGCGACGTCGACACCGCGGACCACGTCTCCGTCCTCACGCCGGGGTTCACCACCACCGTCGACGGCAGCCTGGCGAGCTACGACAGCCGGATGTCCTCGCTCAAGGGGGTCACCGAGGCCGAGCTCGACCGTTACGGCCACCACGACCAGACGGTGGCGACGGTATCGTGGCTCGGCTACGACGCACCCCAGTGGGACGAGACGCTGTCCGGCAACTCCGTCGCGCTGTCCGGCGCCGCGCAGCGAGGCGGCGACGACCTCGCGGGCTTCTACACCGGGATCAACGCCTCGCGTCCCGTCGACCCCAACCTCACGGCGCTCGGGCACTCGTACGGGTCGACGACCCAGGGGTACGCGCTCCAGCAGGAGGGCACGGGGGTCGACAACGCCGTGTTCATGTCCTCCCCGGGCATCTCGACCGGCGATCTCGACGACTTCGACGTGCCGGGCGACGCGATCTACTACCTCGAGAACGACAACGACCTCATCGCCGACCTCGGCCGGTTCGGGCCCGACCCCACCGGCGTCGACGGCCTCACCCACCTGTCCACGTACGAGGGACAGACGGCGTACGGCGAGCACCGCGACGGCACCACCGGGCACTCCAGCGTCTTCGACGACGGGTCGATGGCGCAGCACAACACCGGGCTCGTCGTGGCCGGGCTCGAGGAGCACGTGGTCTCCGAGCGCGCGCACGAGTTCTGGACCGACCCGGTCGAGTGGCCCTGGTAGCCACGTCCGGACCGTCGGCCGAGGCGGTGGCATGATTCTCCGATGACGTCGCGACCAGGCACGGAGCCCCGTGGCGCGGTCGCCGTCCGGCCCGCGCTCGTGACGGACGTGCGCACGATCGCCAGGCTCGTCCAGCCCTACGCCGCCACGAACACGCTCATCACGAAGGACCTCGTCACCTACTTCGAGTCCGTCCAGGAGTTCCTCGTGGCCGAGGCGGACGACGGCACGATCGTCGGCTGCGGCGCCCTGCACGTCATGTGGGACGACATCGGGGAGATCCGCACGCTCGCGGTGGACGAGTCGTGGCTCCGACGCGGCATCGGCGGACTGCTCCTCCGGTCCCTCGTCGACCGCGCCCGCGCCCTCGGGCTCAAGCGTCTGTTCTGCCTCACCTTCGAGGTCGACTTCTTCGGCCGTCACGGCTTCGAGGTCATCGAGGGCACGCCCGTCGGCGTCGACGTCCAGGAGGAGCTCATGCGCTCCCACGACGACGGTGTCGCCGAGTTCCTCGACCTCGCCCGTGTCAAGCCGAACACCCTGGGCAACACCCGGATGCTGCTCGAGCTGTAGTACCCGGGGGAGGCACACCGTTCCCCACGACGACGCGGTTCTCTGCATGTCGGAGTCTTTGCCCAGGTCAGGGCAGGACAGAAGTCCCCACGGTCCGGATCTGCGACCCGCGCGGCGTGATTTCTAGCGTGGTGGGTGACCGAGCACGACATCGACACTCCGGTTCCTCGTGGCCGCAGCGGCCACAAGGGCAGGAAGGAGACGACCATCAACGCGAAGGTCACCCAGCGACTGGCGCTCGGCTCGAGCGCGCTGCTTCTCGTCGGCGGGATCGCCGCCTGCTCCGACGATGCGACGGACCCCGTCGAACCGCCCGCCGTCGAGGACTCGCAGGAGCCGGAGGCTCCCGACGAGGACTCGGCCTCCGACGAGGGGGCGCCCGACGGCGTCGCGCCCGGCCAGGAAGGTGCGTCCGACGGCGTCGCGCCCGGCGGGGACGGTGGCTCCGAGGGCGGCGTCGCGCCCGGCGAGGACGGGAACGTCCCCGGAGGGGAGATGCCCGACGACGGTGGGGTGCCCGACGACGGAGGGGAGATGCCCGACGACGGTGGGGTGCCCGACGACGGTGGGGTGCCCGACGACGGCGGAGCACCACCGGAGGGTGAGGCCCCTGAGGGCGGGGCCCCCGAGGGCGATCCGGCCGGGACCGGTGCGGCCGGCGTCGCGATCCACTCCGACTGGCTCGCCGTTCCGCTGCCCGAGGACTGGAGCGAGTTCGAGGAGGGCGTCTGGTCCGGCAACGACGGTGCTGCGCTGCACCTGAACGACTGCCACGCGCCGGACTCCGGGACGCTCGGCTACAGCGACTGCGTCGACTTCATCCCCCAGACCGGGGACCCGAGCGCGGCCGACCCGGACACCGAGGTCGACATCCAGCAGCTGCAGCCGGTCGCCGAGGGCCTCAACGCCACCGAGATCTCGGTGAGCGACGGCCAGACCGAGATCGTCTACTGGGTCGTGGAGAACCAGGAGACCGAGGAGGTCGCCGTCCTCGAGTACCAGAGCGAGGGTGTCGACGACGCGGTCCTCGAGTCCGTCCGCGAGATGTCGCTCCAGTGACCCGGCGGCACCCGTGACCCGGTAGCAGTCCGACCTCGGGGGGGGGGGGGGGGGGGGGGGAGGGTGCTACGGCGAGGGGGGGGTTGGGGAGGGGGGGTGTGGTAA